>NZ_JBEAHS010000031.1:0-253422 GCF_040062505.1 Klebsiella sp. JN_Kp127 | reverse complement strand
ACTGTAAATCTGCCGTCATCGACTTCGAAGGTTCGAATCCTTCCCCCACCACCATCTTCTTAAAAGAACTCCCCAATTCGACTACTCGACGATCTTTTATATTCTGCTCCACGGGGAAGGATGAGAAGCTTCAACTCAGGTTCGACTCGAGCATAACGAGAGAACGTTGCCTGTGCCGACCGGCAGCCCGGACTGGTGCGCCGCGCCGCCTCCGGGAAACTCACAGCGGGGGCAGTCGTCTCTTCACCGGCGAACTTTTCACCACCGAGGTATTGCACTGAGCAAATTCAGCCAGGCCGTCAAGCAGCGTATCCAGTTGGGCAATATCACGCACCACCAGTCGCATCACGAAACAATCCTCTCCGGTCACTTTGTCACTTTCGATGCACTCCGGCATCGCCTGGATATATTTATCCACCTTCTGCAGCAGACCAGGCAGCGGCCGGACCCGCACCAGCGCCTGCAGGCTGTAGCCCAGCGCGGCGAGATTCACCCGCGCCCCATAGCCCTGGATCACCCCCCGCTCCTCCAGGCGCTTCACCCGCTCGGCGGTGCTCGGCGAGGTCAGCCCCACCCGCGCGCTCAATACCTTCAACGAGACTCTGGCGTCCTGAGTCAGGCAAGCGAGGATCGCCCGGTCAATTTCATCAAGTAAGTCATTCATGGTTTTTACCTAATTATGAAAGGAATTTCCCCCTGCTTACCTTAATTCAGCCATGTCAGGCTGTCAGGATTTTTCGCACAATAATGGAAAACTTCTGGAGGTGAAATATGCAACTTACCCGCGGCGTCTGGCAAATGAGCCTGGCGATGATCATTTCTGGCTCGATCGGCGCGTTCGTGCTGCTCTCTGGTTTGCCGGTAATTGATGTGGTGTTCTGGCGCTGCCTGATTGGCGCGCTGACCCTGCTGCTGTTTATCGTTCTCAGCCGCCAACCCTTCAGTCGTCTCACGCGCTTCACCCTCACCCTCGCGGTGCTTGGCGGCATTGCGCTGGTCATCAACTGGCTGCTGCTTTTTGCCGCCTACTCGCGTATTTCAATTGGCATGGCCACGGTGGTCTACAACACCCAGCCGTTTATGCTGGTACTGATGGGCATGGTGCTGGGGGAGCGAGTCAGCGCCGTAAAATGGGGATGGTTACTGCTGGCCTTCGGCGGCGTGGTGATCCTGCTGTCAAGCGAGCTTGCCCCGGCGCACGGCGATAGTCTCGCGACCGGCGTTTTGCTGGCATTAGGCGCAGCATTTTTCTATGCTCTGACCGCCATTATCGCCCGCAAACTGCATCCGCTCCCTGCTCAGCATATCGCCTTTATTCAGGTGCTGGTCGGCGTCGTGATGCTGCTGCCGCTGGTGCAAATGCCCGAGTTTTCTGCCAGCTTTCCCTGGCGCTATCTGCTGATCCTCGGCGTCGTCCATACCGGGATCATGTATCAGCTTTTATATAGCGCGATACAGAAGCTGCCAACGCCCATTACCGGTTCACTCTCCTTTATTTATCCACTGGTGGCGATGGGGGTCGACTATCTGGTCTTCCACCATGCGTTAACCCCTGTGCAGTGGTGCGGCGGGATGCTGATTCTGTTTGCCGCCGCGGGGAATAACCTCGGCTGGGGCGAAAAAAAACCCCGCCAGAGCGGGGTCAGTCAGCAGTCGCGGGCCAGTTAGCGACGGGCGCGAACAATCTGGTATTTGCGTGTCAGGTACTCTACCGGCGCGCTCCAGATATGAACCAGACGGGAGAACGGGAACAGCAGGAACAGGGTCATACCCAGCACCAGGTGGACGCGGAAGATAAACGCCACGCCATCCAGGTGCTGCGACGCACCGCCGTGGAAGGTGACCACCGACTGCGCCCAGCCGACCAGCTTCATCATTTCGCTGCCGTCCATATGCTGGGCTGAGAACGGGATCGTCAGCAGGCCCAACGCACACTGCACCATCAGCAGGGAGAGGATCAGAATATCCGCGCCGGTGGTGGTGGCGCGAACGCGCGGGCTGAGCAGACGACGCTTGAGCAGCAGTAAACCGCCCACCAGGGTCATCACGCCGCAGGCGCCGCCGGCGATCATCGCCATCTTCTGCTTGACGTCGATCGGCAGAAAGGATTCATACATCCAGTGCGGCGTCAGCATGCCGAGGAAGTGGCCGGCGAAAATGCCGAGGATGCCGATATGAAACAGATTCGACGCCAGATTCATCCCTTTACGGTCCAGCATCTGGCTGGAGGCCGCGCGCCAGGTGTACTGACCGTAGTCATAGCGCAGCCAGCTGCCGATCAGAAACACCGAGCCCGCAATGTACGGATAAATGTCAAAGAAGAACATATTCAGGAAGTGCATTATTGCTGTCCTCCGTTAGAGATATTCAGATATTGCGGGGCCACGGCTCCGGCAAAACGACGCTGGTGAGCGGAAATCTCCGACTCGCCGCAGCCCTGGTCGGCAAAGAATTTAACCTGTTCTTCTTCCCAGACTGCGTCCAGCGCCTGCGGCGTATCGTCGCGGGCTTCGTCGGCAATCTTCTCCGCCACTTTCTGGCTGTCGACCTGAGTGTTGGCCAGCTTCAGCAGCAGCTCGAACAGCACCGCATAGCGGCTCTCGCGCTGCTGCAGGCGCGCGCTGAGCAGGCCGAGGATCGGCGCGACGTCCCGCAGGCCGCCAAGCGCTTCCTCTTCCGGCAGCTGCGCCAGATACTCCAGATACAGCGGCAGATGATCCGGCAGCTCATGGCTATCGAGCAGCAGACCGTGGCGCTCATACTGCGCCATCAGGTCAACCATCGCCTGCCCGCGATCGCGGGATTCGCCGTGCACGTGTTCAAACAGCAGCAGCGAGGTGGCCCGTCCGCGGTCAAACAGTTCGCTGTAGGCCGCCTGGGCATCCAGCGGATCCTGAGCCAGCAGATCGCGCAGAAAAACGCCCAGCGCGTGAGCATCTTCTTTGCTGAGTTTCTCCGATGACGCGAGCGCCTCGAACATCTCCTGCTGATGCTGCCATAAGGCAGCGTCAGGGTATTCGAGCAAACGCGACACAATCACAAGTTCAATCATGCGTGCGGCTCCGTTTTGCTGGTCACGTCGATGGCGTCGATGCGACGGCTGTTGAACAGGTTGAACTGGCTGTCAGAGCCGTGGCAGCCGTCGCCAAAGCTAAAGCCGCAGCCATTTTTCTCCGGAAACGCTTCCCGCGCCTGTTCACGATGGCTGCTCGGCACCACGAAACGATCTTCGTAGTTGGCGATCGCCAGGTAGCGGTACATCTCCTGAGCCTGCGCTTCGCTTAAGCCCACCTCTTCCAGCGCGCGGGTATCGACAACACCGTCAACGGTTTCCGCCCGCTTATAGTGACGCATCGCCAGCATCCGCTTCAGGGCCAACAGGACCGGTTGGGTATCGCCGGCGGTCAGCAGATTGGCCAGATACTGCACCGGAATACGCAGGCTTTCCACGTCCGGCAGGATCCCGTTGCTGCCCAGTTCGCCGGCATCGGCGGCGGACTGAATCGGCGACAGCGGCGGCACGTACCAAACCATCGGCAGGGTGCGATATTCCGGGTGCAGCGGCAGGGCCAGCTTCCAGTCCATCGCCATTTTCCAGACCGGCGACTGCTGCGCGGCTTCAATCACGCCCTGCGGTACGCCATCTTTCAGCGCCTGCTCAATCACTTTCGGGTCGTTCGGATCGAGGAACACGTCCAGTTGACGCTGATAGAGATCTTTCTCGTTCTCGGTGCTGGCGGCATTTTCGATCGCGTCCGCGTCATACAGCAGGACGCCGAGGTAGCGGATTCGGCCCACGCAGGTTTCGGAGCATACCGTCGGCATTCCGGATTCAATACGCGGGTAGCAGAAGATGCACTTCTCAGATTTCCCGCTCTTCCAGTTGAAGTAGATCTTCTTGTACGGGCAGCCGGTGATGCACATCCGCCAGCCGCGGCACTTGTCCTGGTCGATCAGTACGATGCCGTCTTCTTCACGCTTATAGATGGCGCCGCTCGGGCAGGTTGCGACGCACGCCGGATTCAGGCAGTGCTCGCACAGGCGCGGCAGATACATCATGAAGGTGTTCTCGAACTGGCCGTACATCGCCTTCTGCATGTTGTCGAAGTTCTGGTCTTTGGCGCGCTTTTCAAACTCGCCGCCGAGGATCTCTTCCCAGTTCGGACCGCTGGTGATCTTGTCCATCCGCTGGCCGGTGATCAGCGATCGCGGACGGGCGATCGGCTGGTGTTTACTCTCCGGGGCGTTATGCAGGTTCTGGTAGTCGTAATCGAACGGCTCGTAGTAATCATCGATGCCCGGCAGATGCGGGTTCGCGAAGATTTTACCTAACAGCATCGCGCGGTTGCCCATACGCGGCTGCAGCTTGCCGTTGATTTTGCGGATCCAGCCGCCCTTCCATTTCTCCTGGTTTTCCCAGTCGTTCGGAAAACCAACGCCAGGCTTACTCTCCACGTTATTGAACCAGGCGTACTCCATCCCTTCCCGGCTGGTCCAGACGTTTTTACAGGTTACCGAGCAGGTGTGGCAGCCGATGCATTTATCGAGATTCAGCACCATGCCGACTTGTGAACGAATTTTCATTTTACGCTCTCCTGTACCTGGTCATTGCCTTCGCCGTCTAACCAGTTAATGTTCTTCATCTTACGTACCACCACAAACTCATCGCGGTTGGAGCCGACGGTGCCGTAGTAGTTAAAGCCATAGGCCAGATGGCCATAGCCGCCGATCATATGGGTCGGTTTCGGCGTAATACGGGTAACCGAGTTATGGATCCCGCCGCGCTGGCCGGTGACTTCAGAGCCAGGCAGGTTCACGATGCGTTCCTGCGCGTGGTACATCATGGTCATCCCGGCCGGCACGCGCTGGCTCACCACCGCGCGCGCCGTCAGGGCGCCGTTGGCGTTGAACACTTCGATCCAGTCGTTATCTTCGATACCCAGATCTTTCGCATCCGCCTCGCTCATCCAGACGATCGGACCGCCGCGTGACAGGGTCAGCATCAGCAGGTTATCGCTGTAGGTCGAGTGGATACCCCATTTCTGGTGCGGCGTCAGGAAGTTCAGCGCCTTCTCCGGGTTGCCGTTGGACTTCTCGCCCATCACCGCTTTCACCGAGCGGGTGTCAATCGGCGGACGATAAACCAGCAGGCTCTCGCCAAAGTCGCGCATCCACTGGTGATCCTGATACAGCGACTGACGACCGGACAGGGTACGCCATGGGATCAGCTCGTGAACGTTGGTGTATCCGGCGTTATAGGAGACGTGTTCGTCTTCCAGCCCGGACCAGGTCGGGCTGGAGATGATTTTCCGCGGCTGCGCCTGAATATCGCGGAAACGGATCTTCTCGTCTTCTTTGTTCAGCGCCAGGTGCGCGTGCTCGCGGCCGGTGATTTCGCTCAGCGCTTTCCACGCCTTCACCGCCACCTGACCGTTCGTTTCCGGCGCCAGGGTGAGGATCATCTCCGCGGCGTCGATGGCCGTTTCCAGCTTCGGCTGACCTTTCGCCGGGCCTTCGGCCTTGGTGTAGTTGAGCTTACGCAGCAGGTCCATTTCGCTCTGGGTATTCCAGGCGATGCCTTTCCCGCCGTTGCCGATGGTTTCCAGCAGCGGGCCAATGGAGGTGAAGCGCTCATAAGTCGCCGGGTAATCACGCTCGACCGGAATAATATGCGGGGCGGTTTTCCCCGGAATCAGGTCACATTCGCCCTTCTTCCAGTCTTTGACGTCCAGCGGCTGCGCCATTTCCGCGGCGGAATCATGCTGGATCGGCAGCGTAACGACGTCGGTTTCTTTACCGAGGTGGCCCACGCACACTTCAGAGAATTTCTTCGCGATACCTTTATAGATATCCCAGTCGCTCTTCGATTCCCAGGCCGGGTCAACGGCCGCTGACAGCGGATGAATAAACGGATGCATATCCGAGGTATTCATGTCGTCTTTTTCGTACCAGGTGGCGGTCGGCAGCACGATGTCGGAGTAGAGACAGGTGCTCGACAGACGGAAGTCGAGGGTCACCACCAGGTCCAGTTTGCCGTCGAGGCCGTTATCGCGCCATTCGACTTCTTCCGGCTTCACGCCGCCCTGCTTGCCAAGGTCTTTACCCTGAATGCCGTTCTCCGTACCCAGCAGGTACTTGAGCATGTACTCATGTCCTTTACCGGAGGAGCCCAGCAGGTTGGAACGCCAGATAAACAGGTTACGCGGATGGTTTTTTCCGTTTTCCGGCTGCTCTGCCGCAAAGCGAATCGATCCCTCCTTCAGAGATTTGACGGTGTAATCCACCGGCGTCATGCCCGCTTTTTTCGCCTCATCGGCGATGCGCAGCGGGTTTACGCCCAGCTGCGGCGCCGACGGCAGCCAGCCCATCCGCTCGGCGCGGACGTTGAAGTCGATCAGATGGCCGCTGTAGCGGGATTTATCCGCCATCGGCGAGAGCAGCTCCTGCGCGGTCACGCTTTCATAGCGCCACTGGCTGGAGTGGTTATAGAAGTACGAGGTGCTGTTCATATGACGTGCCGGGCGTTGCCAGTCAAGGGCGAATGCCAGCGGCTGCCAGCCGGTCTGCGGACGCAGTTTTTCCTGGCCCACATAGTGCGCCCAACCGCCGCCGCTCTGGCCGACGCAACCGCAGAAGATCAGCATGTTGATCAGACCGCGGTAGTTCATGTCGAGGTGGAACCAGTGGTTGAGACCCGCCCCGACGATAATCATCGACCGACCATGGGTTTTATCGGCGTTATCGGCAAACTCGCGGGCGGTACGGATAATATGCGCGCGGGAGACGCCGGTAATTTTCTCCGCCCAGGCCGGAGTGTAGGCTTTCACTTCATCATAGCTGGCGGCGCAGTTGTCATCGTTCAGACCGCGCTCCAGGCCATAGTTGGCCATGGTCAGGTCGTACACGGTGGTCACCAGGGCGGTGGAGCCGTCGGCCAGCTGCAGGCGTTTAACCGGCAGTTTGTGCAGCAGAATGTTTTCCAGCGCGACTTTGTTGAAGTGTTCAGAACCTTCGCCGCCGAAGTACGGGAAGCCGACGTCCGCGACCTCGTCATGGCTGCCCAGCAGGCTCAGACGCAGCTCAATCTCTTCGCCGGTTTTACCGTCGCGCTGTTCGAGGTTCCATTTGCCTTTGTCGCCCCAGCGGAATCCGAGGGAACCATTCGGCACGGTCAGATCGCCCTTCTCATCAAAGGCGACGGTTTTCCATTCCGGATTCTTCTCCTGACCAAGGGAATCCACGAGGTCGGACGCGCGCAGCGTGCGGCCGGCGGCGTAATAGCCGTCGCGCTCCTCAAGCATCACCAGCATCGGCATGTCGGTGTAGCGACGCACGTAATCGGTGAAGTACTGGCTCGGTTTATCAAGATGGAACTCACGCAGCATCACGTGGCCCATCGCCAGCGCCATCGCGGCATCGGTACCCTGCTTCGGCGCCAGCCACAGATCGCAGAGCTTGGCGATTTCGGCGTAGTCCGGGGTGATGGCGACAGTTTTGGTCCCTTTATAGCGAACTTCGGTAAAGAAGTGCGCATCCGGGGTACGGGTCTGCGGCACGTTGGAGCCCCAGGCGATGATATAGCTGGAGTTGTACCAGTCGGCGGATTCCGGCACGTCGGTCTGCTCGCCCCAGGTCATCGGCGAGGCCGGCGGCAGGTCGCAGTACCAGTCGTAGAAGCTCAGGCAGGTACCGCCGATCAGCGACAGGTAACGAGCGCCGGAGGCGTAGGAGACCATCGACATCGCCGGGATCGGCGAGAAGCCGGCCACGCGATCCGGACCGTAAGTTTTCACGGTATAGACGTTGGAGGCGGCAATCAGCTCATTCACTTCCTGCCAGGAGGAGCGGACAAACCCGCCGCGACCGCGAGCCTGCTTGAAGCTTTTCGCTTTGTCGGCGTCTTCGATGATCGAGGCCCATGCCTCAACCGGATCGCTATGCTGGACCTTCGCTTCCCGCCACATCTTCATCAGGCGTTTGCGCATCAGCGGGTATTTCAGGCGGTTCGCGCTGTACAGATACCAGGAGTAGCTGGCGCCGCGCGGGCAGCCGCGTGGTTCGTGGTTTGGCAGGTCCGGACGAGTGCGCGGATAGTCCGTTTGCTGGGTTTCCCAGGTCACCAGTCCGTTTTTGACATAAATCTTCCAGCTGCATGAACCGGTGCAGTTGACACCGTGAGTGGAACGCACAATTTTGTCATGCTGCCAACGTTGACGGTATCCATCCTCCCAGTCCCGGTTGGTGTTTAGAAGCTGGCCGTGCCCATCGGCAAAGGTTTCACCCTTCTGTTTGAAGTAGCGAAACCGGTCCAGGAATTTACTCATCGGGTTTCTCCTGATATGGAGCCTGACGGCTCTCTGATAAATCGACATTGCTGGATTTGCAGCGAAGGTAACGCTATGAAAGCGGACGGGAATTGATAGCGATCAATACGGACTGGCTTGTTATCGCGGCGGAAATTGGCATTTACCACCAAGGTGGTAGTAATCTCGATTTTTTAACTTAATGTTTTTTAATGGTTTTTATCGAAAAATGGGTCGCCAGGCGCGGTATTGTTCACCAGGGAGGTATTAAGGGGTAGAGCAGTGACGCTGGCAAGCCGTCCCTTCCCGGCTCAGTGGCCAATACGCATACAATCACCTATTAGTATGTTGTAACTAAATAGGCCGGTAAAAAAAGGCGCCTCCTCCGGGAGTACGCCTTTACGAAGCAACATCGACGATGGCGAATTACTGACGCTTACGGCCGTATACCGCCCAGGTGATGATCACGCAGGCGATATAGAAGATCAGGAAGACTTTCATCGCGCCGGCCGGCGAGCCGGTCAGATCCAGCGAGATACCGAACGCCTTCGGAATAAAGAAGCCGCCGATGGCGCCAATGGCGGAGATAAAGCCCAGCGCCGCCGCGGTATCGGTCGCCGCCTCGCGCATCGCCTGGGCTTCGCTGCCGCCCTGAGCCTTCACCCGGTCCATGGTCAGCTTACGGAAGATCACGGAGATCATCTGGAAGGTGGAGGCGCTCCCCAGCCCGGCGGTCAGGAACAGCACCATAAACACCGCGAAGAAGGCGATGAAGTTACCGCCCTGGCCGTTGGTCGGCAGGGTCAGGAACAGCAGCGCACAGAAGACAGCCATCACCACAAAGTTGACCAGCGTCACGCGGGTACCGCCGAGACGGTCGGAGATCGCCCCGCCCATCGAACGCGCCAGCGCGCCAATAAACGGACCGAAGAAGGCGTAGTGCAGGATCTGCACGTCCGGGAACTGGGTCTTTGACAGCATGGCGAAACCGGCGGAGAAACCGATAAAGGAGCCGAAGGTCGCCAGATAGAGCAGCGCCATGATCCACAGGTGCAGGCGTTTGAGCACCGGCAGCTGTTCGCTCAGCGAGGCTTTAGAAGCGGACAGGTCGTTCATAAAAAACCACGCCGCCAGGGTGAAAATAATCAGGAAAGGTACCCAGATCCACGCGGCGTTTTCCAGATACAGCATTGAGCCGTCCGGCTGCTCGCTGCCGGTCCCGCCAAAAATGGCAAACACCGAGACCGACACCACCAGCGGCGCGACCAGCTGCATCACGCTTACGCCCATATTACCAAGGCCGCCGTTGACGCCCAGCGCCCCGCCCTGCTTCGCTTTCGGGAAGAAGAAG
Organism: Klebsiella sp. JN_Kp127; assembly: GCF_040062505.1. Taxonomy (NCBI): domain Bacteria; kingdom Pseudomonadati; phylum Pseudomonadota; class Gammaproteobacteria; order Enterobacterales; family Enterobacteriaceae; genus Klebsiella; species Klebsiella sp. JN_Kp127. The sequence continues at coordinate 243,768 of NZ_JBEAHS010000031.1, read as the reverse complement.
CTGATATTGGCCATACTGGAGGCGAAGTTGGCCCCGGCGAAGCCGCACAGCAGAGAGATGATCACGAAGACGCTAAACGGCGTGGAGGTATCCTGGACCGCAAAGCCCAGCCACACGCACGGCACAATCATGATCCCGGTACTGAACGCCGTCCAGCGGCGGCCGCCGAACAGCGGTACCATGAAAGCGTAAGGTACGCGCAACAAAGCGCCTGACAGCGCCGGCAGCGCGGTCAGCATAAACAGCTGATCGGTCGTAAACTGAAAGCCCACTTTGTTGAGGTTAACGGCAACGGCGCTGAACAACATCCACACGCAGAACGCCAGTAACAGACAGGGAACGGAGATCCATAAATTGCGGCTCGCCACATGGTGGCCGCGCTGTTGCCAGAATTCAGGATCTTCAGGCCGCCAGTCGGTAATGACCGAGCGGTTAGCCTTCTCCGGGAGGGAAGATTGACTCATAGATACCTCTGATTATTCATTTTTCCTGCCGCTACCTTAGGGGTTGCCCCTGGCGGTAAGTTGATATAAATCAAAGGAAAAGCGCGCGCTAATTTGTGCGAAAATAAACCATGCTCCGAAGTGAGTAGAGAATGGTGGGAAAAAAAGTGTGGTTTTTCACACGGCTGCCGGGATGCGTCTAACCCCTCTCCCAACGGCGCCTACCACCGACAATTAAGGAGTAACTCTTTGTGGGTATGGGTATACTCCAGGGGATAGCCGAGAATAAGCGCCACTCCCGGGGACACGACCGGTCAGGAGCCACGCATTCCATGTTAAAACGTCTTTTTACCCCGCTGACGCTGGTCAATCAACTGGCGTTGATCGTCCTGCTTGCCACCCTTACTGGCGTCGCCGGTATGGCGATCTCCGCGCGCCTGGTCAACGGCGTGCAGGGCAGCGCGCACGCCATTAACAAAGCCGGGTCATTACGCATGCAGAGCTACCGGCTGCTGGCGGCGATCCCGCTGAATGAACACGACCAAAAGCTGGTCGATGATATGACCGCCACCGTCTTCAGTCCGGAGCTGCAAAACTCCGCCCGCCGCGACGGGCAGGAGCGCCAGCTGCAGGCCCTGCAGCAGTACTGGCAGCTGGCGCTGGCTCCCGGCATGCAGCGCGCGGTCAACCAGGCGGAGGTCGCCCAGGATGTCGCCGACTTTGTCGATCGTATCGACCAGCTGGTCACCGCATTCGACCATACCACCGAGCAGCGTATCGAACGGGTGGTCTGGATCCATCGCCTCCTCGCCATCGGCATGGCGCTGCTGCTGATCTTCACCATCATCTGGCTACGCGCCCGCCTGCTGCGGCCATGGAAACAGCTGCTGAGCATGGCGCGAGCGGTGAGCCAGCGTGATTTCACCCAGCGGGCGCACATCAGCGGACGCAACGAAATGGCGACCCTCGGCATGGCGCTAAATAACATGTCGGAAGAGCTGGCGGAAAGCTACGCCGTGCTCGAGCGCCGGGTGCAGGAGAAGACCGCCGGGCTGGAACAGAAGAACGAGATCCTCGCCTTCTTATGGCAGGCCAACCGCCGGCTGCACGCCAACGCCCCGCTCTGTGAACGCATTTCGCCGGTGCTGAACGGCCTGCAGGGTCTGACGCTGCTGCGCGATATCGAGGTGCGGGTCTACGATCTGGAAGATGAAGACAACCATCAGGAGTTTACCTGCCACTCGGATAATGAATGTGACGACATGGGCTGCTACCTCTGCCCACGCAACCTGCCGCCGCTGCCGGATGGCGGAACGACGCTGAAGTGGCGGCTGTCGGATGCGCATAATCAGTACGGCATCCTGCTGGCGACGCTGCCGGTTGGCCGTCATCTCAGCCACGATCAGCAGCAGCTGGTGGATACTGTGGTTGAACAACTGACCAGCACCCTGGCGCTGGACCGCCATCAGGAGAAACAGCAGCAGCTGATCGTTATGGAAGAGCGGGCCACTATCGCCCGTGAGCTGCATGATTCCATCGCCCAGTCGCTATCCTGTATGAAGATGCAGGTCAGCTGCCTGCAGATGCAGGGCGACGCCTTGCCGGCGGAGAGCCGTCAGCTGCTGGGGCAGATACGTAACGAGCTGAATACCTCCTGGGCCCAGCTGCGTGAGCTGTTGACCACCTTCCGCCTGCAGCTGACCGAGCCGGGCCTGCGCCCGGCGCTGGAGGCCAGCTGTCAGGAGTACAGCGCCCACTTCGGCTTTACGGTGCAGCTTGATTATCAGCTCCCGCCGCGCTTTGTGCCGTCGCATCAGGCCATTCACCTGCTGCAGATCGCCCGCGAAGCGTTAAGCAATGCCCTGAAGCATGCCAGCGCGACCCAAGTCACCGTGACGGTGTCACAACGCGATAATCAGGTCCGTCTGGTGGTGGCGGATAACGGCCGCGGCGTGCCGGACCACGCCGAGCGGAGTAACCATTACGGTTTAATCATTATGCGGGATCGCGCGCAAAGTCTGCGCGGCGACTGTCAGGTTCGGCGCCGGGAAACCGGCGGGACCGAAGTGATCGTCACGTTTATCCCGGAAAAAACGTTTTCCATCCAATAAGGAGACCCCCATGAGTCAACAGGAACGGGCAACCATCCTTCTCATTGACGACCATCCGATGCTGCGCACCGGCGTGAAACAACTGATCAGCATGGCGCCGGACATCCAGGTGATTGGCGAAGCCAGCAATGGCGCGCAAGGTATCGAGCTTGCGGAGTCGCTGGATCCGGACCTGATCCTGCTGGACCTCAATATGCCGGGCATGAACGGTCTGGAAACGCTGGACAAACTGCGTGAGAAATCGCTGTCTGGCCGGGTGGTGGTCTTCAGCGTCTCTAACCATGAAGAGGACGTTGTTACCGCCCTCAAGCGCGGCGCCGATGGCTATCTGCTGAAAGACATGGAGCCGGAAGATCTGCTGAAAGCGCTGCAGCAGGCCGCCGCCGGCGAGATGGTATTAAGCGAAGCGTTAACCCCGGTGCTGGCCGCCAGCCTGCGCGCCAACCGCGCCACCTCCGATCGCGACATCAGCCAGCTGACCCCGCGCGAGCGCGACATCCTCAAGCTGATCGCCCAGGGGCTGCCGAACAAAATGATCGCCCGCCGGCTGGATATCACCGAAAGCACCGTCAAAGTGCACGTCAAGCACATGCTGAAGAAAATGAAGCTCAAATCCCGGGTGGAAGCCGCGGTATGGGTCCACCAGGAGCGAATTTTTTAAGGCGAGTCCGTCCACGAGACGCCAGGCGCGGTGAACTTGACCAGCGGCTCAGTCAGCGCCAGGACGATCTCATTGGAGGAGACACGCTGCCCCTGTTTATCCTCTACCACCACCGACAGGCGCCAGCGGTTCGCGGCGCCCGGTTCACTGTTCCACACCGGCATAATCACGCTCCAGCCATCGGGGCTGCTGGCATCCACCGGCGGCGTCAGGCTGAGCGCCTGGGTGTCGCCCTGCCAGTGCAGCGACTTGATGCCGTGTAGACTATGGATCTGCAGCTTCAGCTGCACCGTCTCCCCGGACTGTAGATCCCAGGGCGGCGTGGCCAGGTAGACCGTCAGATTTTTGCGCTGCCGATACTCCACCACCGGCAGATTATCCCGCTCCGGGCTGTCGAAGCGGCTGCCGCGCAGCGAGTTGCTGAACGCCACCTCGTCCGCCGCCAGCTGCTGCTTGAGCGGCACGCCAAAGCGGTAGTTGAGCTTCAGGCCAACGTTGTTCTGGCTGACGCCATTTTCCCCTTGCTTATGCTTGGCGGTCACGGTGACCAGCGGGACCGGGGTATAATTGAGCCCGACGGAGACGGCCACCGGGTTATGGTAGCCTGTGCCGGTGTGAAACAGATCGACGCTGTCGCCGAAGTACTGTTCGACGCTGACGCTGGTGTTGATGTGCTCATAAAATGGCAGCCGCGCCTGGGCGGTAACGTCATACCCCGCGGCCATCCGCTGCTCCTGAGTTTGATTCTCCCGCAGCTGCCAGTCGCCCAGCGGATGATAGTAGTTCGCCGACAGGCGGAGATATTCCCCCCACGCCTCGGCGCCGACGCTGCCGCGGGCCAGGCTTTCGCTCAGCACCTTGTCATAAAACGAGTTATAGCCCAGCAGCCAGCCGCCGACCCGCCAGCGCTGGCCAAGCCCAATATTGCCCACCAGATCGTTCTCGCGCCGGGTTACCGAATACTGGTTCCACGTCAGGTAGCGATCGTTATCCTGCAATGGCACGAACCAGCTCCCTTTACTGCCGGTGAACTTCCCCTCTTTATCGACCAGCAGGTCGACATTGGCGTTGCCCCACGGCGAGAGCCAGCTCTCCAGCTGGTGGCTCACTTCATTGCCGAGTTTGTTGATGGCGAACATCTGCGCCTGCTCGCCCGCCGTCAGTCCGTTATCGCTCATGCTGGCCTCGCCGAATTTCTTCGCCACTTCGGCAAAGTGTCTGGCGTCGTCATCGACCTGCGGGGCGATCCCCAAATCGGGCAAGGGATCTTCTCCCTGGGGCGTAAGAGCGGTGTCGCTGGCGGTCAGCGCCCAGACGGGAGCGCCCGGCAGCAGCAGGAGAAAGATCAGGGATGGCAGCAAACGGTACGACACAGGCATCAACAGGTTTTGCGCGGGCTCGCAGAAAAAATTGGAAGATAGTTTTAGTTTATCGTTTTTTCCCTTCTCCCGCAGCCCTGCAGACAATTCCAGGAATATGCTGAAACCGGTTGGGCAAATAGTCGCCCAACCACAGAAGGTGCCGCCGCGCCGTTACGCCCCGGCGCGGGCCGGTTGCGCCGTCAGCAGCGCGTTGAGCTCCGGCACGCAGGAGCCGCAGTTGGTCCCGCACTTAAGCCTGGCGCCCAAAGCCCCAACGCTGGCGCAGCCGCTGGCGATGGCCTCGCCGATCGCCCGCTCCCCCACCCCAAAGCAGCTGCAGACGATCCGCCCCGGCGGCGCGGCGGCGGCGTCCGGTCGGCCGCTGAGCAACGCATGGCGCCGGGCGGCATCGGACGGCGGCGCGGCGAAGGCGGCGCTTATCCCTGCGCTATCCACCGCCGGCTCGCGCGCATCGCTCCACCAGCCCAGCATCAGCCTCCCCTGATGCCACGCCAGCAGGTTCCACACCGCGCCGCCGTCTGCTATCTGCAGCTGCCAGCCGCGCTGCGCGCACCAGACGCTGAGCCACTGTCGGGCTGACGCCTCCCCGGCCAGCGAGTAGTGCAATACGCCCGCCGCCGCCCGCCGCCGCCAGTGCCAGGCCGCAGGAAACGGCAGCGGTTCGCGACAAAACAGTTCGCTATGCCAGGCAGGCTGCCAGGGGGCGATGGCCACCGCCGCCTGTTTACTCTCCGGCTGGGCGGAATGCGGGTCCGTGACGGCGGCCAGCAGATTATTCACCCGCCCCTGGCGGGCGAACTGATTGTTCCAGTGCATTGGGACAAACAGCGAGCCGGGGCGCTGGCCTTCGCTGATCGCCACTTTCGCCACCATCACCCCATGGCGCGACCAGATCCGCGCCAGCCCGCCGGCGACAAGCTGGTAGCGAACAGCGTCCTGCGGCGCCACCTCCACCACCGGCTCCGCGATATGCTGCATCAGCCGCGGCACGGCGCCGGTGCGGGTCATGGTGTGCCACTGATCGCGGATCCGCCCGCTGTTGAGGATCAGCGGATAAAAGACATCGGTTGCCGCCCGGGTCGGCTGAGGCGTCACTGGCACCATCCGCAGCCTGCCATCGCTATGCCAGCCGCGCGTAACATCCCAGGCGGCGCGGCGGCGGCTGACCGGCCAGCGTACCGGCGCCATAGCGTCCCATGCCTCGCGGCTGAGATCCGCCAGCGCGCCGATATCAAACGCCCGCTGGCCGTCGTTTTCGAAACCGGACAGCGCCGCATGCTCGCGGAAGACGTCATGCGGATGCTGCCAGGCAAACGCCTCGCGATACCCCAGCGCCTGCCCTACTCTGGCGATGATCCACCAGTCCGCTTTCGCCTCCCCCGGCGGCGGCAGGAAGCTGCGCTGACGGGAGATGCGCCGCTCCGAGTTGGTGACCGTGCCATTTTTCTCGCCCCAGGCCAGCGCCGGAAAGCGAATGTGGGCGAATTGTCCGGTATCCGTCTCAGCGGCGACATCCGAGACGATCACCAGCGGACAGCCGGCCAGCGCCTGGCTCACCGCGTGGCTGTCGGGGAGCGACACCACCGGGTTGGTGCCCATGATCCACACCGCTTTCACCTCGCCGCGGCCGATGGCGGCAAACAACTCCACGGCGGTCAGCCCCGGGGTCTGCGCCAGCCGCTCGGTTCCCCAAAAGCGGGCCAGCCGCTGCAGATCGTCTGGCACAAAATCCATGTGCGCCGCCAGCATCGTCGCCAACCCGCCGACTTCGCGCCCGCCCATGGCGTTGGGTTGACCGGTCAGCGAAAAGGGGCCGCAGCCGCGGCGGCCATACTTTCCGCTGGCCAGATGGACGTTGATGATGGCATTACATTTGTCGCTGCCGCTGGCTGACTGGTTAATTCCCATGGTGTAGAGGGTGATGGCCCGCGGGGCGGCGATAAAATCGCGATAGAAACCCGCTACCTCATCGGCGGGCAGGCCGCAAAAAGCCGCCACTTTCGCCACGTCCCAGCCGCGGGCGGCGGCCAGCGCCTGCGGGCCGTCGCGAAAACCGTCGACGCAGGCCCCGGCCTGCGCCAGGGCGTTAAGCAACCCCACGAACAGCCCGCCGTCGCTTCCCGGCGCCAGCGCCAGATGGCGATCGGCGATCTCGCAGGTGGCGGTGCGCCGGGGGTCTATCGCCACGATCTGTAGCCGGGGATTATCCCGCTTCGCCTGCGCCAGACGCTGGTACAGCACCGGGTGCGCCCAGGCGGCGTTCGAGCCGACCAGCACCACCAGATCGCTGTTTTCCACATCCTCATAGCTACAGGGCACCACGTCGGCGCCAAAGGCCCGCTTGTAGCCGGTCACCGCCGACGACATGCACAGCCGCGAATTGGTGTCGATGTTCGCCGCGCCGATAAATCCCTTCATCAGCTTGTTGGCGGCATAGTAATCCTCCGTCAACAGCTGGCCGGAGGCGTAGAAGGCCACCGCCTGCGGACCGTGCTGGTCGATAACCTGTTGCAGGCGGGAAGCGGTCTCCGCCAGCGCCTGAGACCAGGCCACCGGCTGGCCGTCCACCTCCGGCGCCAGCAGCCGCCCCGCCAGGCCCGTGGTCTCCCCTAGTGCCGCCCCTTTGACGCACAGGCGGCCGAGGTTGGCCGGGTGCTGATCGTCGCCGCGCACGCTCACCTGACCCGCGTCATCCACGCTCGCCAGCACGCCGCAGCCTACGCCGCAGTAGGGACAGGTCGTTCGGATGGTCTTCATCAGGAGGCCTCCGCTCGCGCCAGCAGCTGCTGGCTGCCCACCCACACTTTGCCGTTTTCCACTTTCACCGGCCAGGCGCGCACTGCCTGTTCACCGCCGTCGCACGGCCAGCCGTCGCGCAGGCGAATCCGCTGTTTGTACAGCGGGGAGATCACCACCGGCTCGCCGCCGACGTCCCCTAACAGCCCCCGCGACAGCACGTTGGCCGCGCTGCCCGGCTCGCGGTTGTCCAGGGCATACACCCGATCGCCAAAGCGGAACAGGGCGATCTGCCGCTCCCCTAACCGGGCGCCGATCCCCGCCTGCGCCGGGATGGCGTCAAGGTCGCAAATCGCCTGCCACGGCCGGGATGGGAGTTCGCCTTCAGGCAACGCTTCAGCAGGCAACGGCTGCGGCTGACCGCGCAGATCGTGGCGCTGCACCGCCTCGTCGGGCTGGTCGCTGTTCACGAAGGAGCGGAACAGCGCCAGGCGCTGGGGATCGTTGAGCGTGGTCTGCCACTCGCACTGGTAGCTGTCGACGATGCGGGCCATCTCCTGTTCCAGCTCCTCGCCAATGCCGAGGCTGTCCTCCAGCACCACCTGCCGCAGGTAGGCCACGCCGCCCTCCAGGTTGTCCATCCAGGTGCTGGTCCGCTGCAGGCGATCGGCGGTGCGGATATAGAACATCAGCAGACGATCGATGCTGCGGATCAGCGTCGCTTCGTCGAGGTCGCTGGCAAACAGGTCGGCGTGACGCGGCTTCATTCCGCCGTTGCCGCAGACGTAGAGATTCCAGCCTTTGTCGGTGGCAATCACCCCGATGTCTTTGCCCTGGGCTTCGGCGCATTCGCGGGTGCAGCCGGAGACCGCCATCTTGATTTTGTGCGGGGCGCGCAGCCCTTTATAGCGATGCTCGAGCCGCACCGCGAGCCCGGTGGAGTCCTGCACGCCGTAGCGACACCAGGTTGCGCCGACGCAGGACTTCACCGTGCGCAGCGACTTGCCATAGGCGTGGCCGGTTTCAAACCCGGCGTCGGCCAGCTCGCGCCAGATCGCCGGCAGCTGTTCCAGCCGCGCGCCAAACAGGTCGATGCGCTGACCGCCGGTCACTTTGCTGTAGAGCTGGTAACGTTTGGCGATCTGCCCGATGGCAATCAGCCCGTCCGGCGTCACTTCCCCTGCCGCCATCCGCGGCACCACCGAATAGGTGCCGTCCTTCTGAATGTTGGCGAAATAGCGGTCGTTGGTATCCTGCAGCGGCAGGTGCGCCGGCTTCAGCAGGTATTCGTTCCAGCAGGAGGCCAGCACCGAGGCCACCAGCGGTTTACAAACCTCGCAGCCGTGCCCCTGGCCGTAGCGGCTAATCAGCTGCTCGAAGGTATGGATATGGTTGACCCGCACCAGATGGTAGATCTCCTGACGCGACCACGGGAAATGCTCGCAGACGTCTTTTTTCACTTCGACGCCCTGCGCCGCCAGCTGGTGCTCCATCACCTGTTTCACCAGCGCGCTGCAGCCGCCGCAGCCGGTGGCCGCTCTGGTGCAGCTTTTTATCGCCGCCATATCCCCCGCGCCATTGTTCACCGCCTGGCAGATATCGCCTTTGCTGACGCTATGGCAGGAGCAGATCGGCGCGCTGTCGGGCAGCGCCGCCACCCCCAGCGCCTTCGGCGCGGCCCCCTCCAGCGCCGGCAGGATCAGGCTCTCCGGACGCGGCGGCAGCGCCATGCCGTTCAGCATCATCTGCAGCAGCGTGGCGTAGTCGCTGGCGTCCCCCACCAGCACGCCGCCAAGCAGGGCTTTGCCGTCCTGACTGACGACGATTTTTTTGTAAACCTGCTGCGGACCGTCGGTCCATTGATAGCTCTGGCAGCCCGGCGTGCGCTCCTGCGCATCGCCAAACGAGGCTACGTCAACCCCCAGCAGCTTCAGTTTGGTGCTCATGTCGGCGCCGCTAAAGCAGGCGTCCTCTCCTGCGAGGGTGGCCGCGGCGATCCGCGCCATCTGATAACCCGGCGCCACCAGGCCGTAAATTTTATTATCCCACAGGGCGCATTCGCCTATCGCCAGCACGTCCGGGTCAGTGGTGCGGCACTGGCCGTCGATGCCAATCCCCCCGCGCTCGCCAACCTGCAGCGCGCAGCCGCGGGCCAGCGCGTCCTGCGGGCGGATCCCTGCCGAGAAGACCACCATGTCGGCCGCCAGCGTGCCGCCGTCGGCAAAGTTCAGCCGCAGGCCGTCGGCCTCGCGCACGATGGCGGTGGTGGCTTTGCTGGTATGCACCCCCACGCCGAGGGCGACGATCTTCTCCCGCAGCATCGCCGCCCCGCCGTTATCCAACTGGACGGCCATCAGGTTCGGGGCAAACTCCACCACGTGCGTCTCCAGCCCCAGCTGTTTCAGGGCGTTGGCGGCCTCCAGTCCGAGCAGGCCGCCCCCGATCACCACCCCGGTCTTCGCCGCGGCGGCATGGGCGGCGATACGGTCGAGATCGTCAAGGGTGCGATAGACAAAGCACCCGTCGAGATCGTTGCCAGGGATCGGCGGAACAAAGGGATAGGAGCCGGTCGCCAGCACCAGTTTATCCCAGTGGGTTTCATGCCCCTCGGCGTCCCGCACCAGCCGGGCGTCGCGGTCGATCGTCGCCACCGCCTTGCCGAGGCGGAGTTCGATGCCGTGCTGGTGAAAGAAATCATCGGCCACCAGCGACAGCGATTCGGCGCTGCGTCCGGCGAAATATTCGGAGAGATGCACCCGGTCGTAGGCGGCGTAACGCTCTTCGCCAAACACCACGATACGATATTGCTGATGCAGGTTGCGGCTCACGCATTGTTCGAGAAAATGGTGGCCGACCATGCCATGTCCCACCAGCACTAATACAGGTTTCGTCATCGTCATTATTCCTGCAGCCTGCGGCTGCGTTGAAGAAGGGTCAAAAAGCCAGTCCGCGGTGGCGGGCTCGTCGCTTTCCAGGCGCGCGGTGAGCGCGGCGGCGGTGGTACAGTCGCCCATCAGCAGCACGCCGCGCAGGCGGCCGTCGCGCAGCAGCAGGCGACGATAGTGCCGGTCGATGGGATCCCAGCTGGTATAGATGTCATCCTGTTCGCCGGCCTGCTGTTCGCCGACGCTAAAGAGTTCAATGCCCGTGACCTTCAGGCGGGTCCCGGCGTCCTGCCAGACAAAGCCCGCGCCGGGGGCGCCGCACAGGCGATCCGCCAGCACCTCGGCCTGGCGCAGGCAGGGAGCCACCAGCCCCCAGGTCTGGCCGTCAATTTCGCAACACTCGCCAATGGCGCTGATCCCCGGCAGCGAGGCGGCCATCTGGCGGTCAACCACGATCCCCTGCTGGCACAGCACGCCGGACTGCGCCGCCAGACGGCTGTTGGGCTGCACGCCGGTCGCCAGCACCACTCTGGCGGCGCGGAATACCCGCCCGTCCGCCAGCCGCACGCCGTCGGCGTCGATGGCGGCGATCCGGCACTCCAGCACGCAGCGAATGCCGCGCGCTTCAAGCTGCTGCCTGAGCTCATCGGCGGCAAAGGCGTCGATCAGCGGCGCCATTAAGCCGCTGCCGCGATGCAGGAGTGTGACCTCTCCGCCGCGGCGACGCAGCGCCGCCGCCGCTTCCACGCCCAGAACCCCACCGCCAATCACCACCGCCGGGCCGGGTATCGCCAGAATACGTTCCACGTCCGCCAGGGTGCGGAAGGGCATAACCTGCGGACGATCAATGCCCGGCAGCGGCGGGATAAAGGGCCGCGAGCCGGTGGCGAAAACCAGCTCGTCCCACGGCAGCCAGGCGTCAGCGATGCGCAGCCGCCGTTGCGCAACATCCACTTCATCCACCGCCTCGCCAGACCGCGGACACACCCCGTGCCGGGTGTACCACTCCGCCGGCAGCAACGGGATCTGCGATGCCGTTTTTTCGCCAGCCAGCAGCGGCGAGAGCTGGATGCGGTTATAGGCCGGGTGCGGCTCGTCGCCGACGACGGTAATGGCAAACCGCGCAGGGTCGCGCTCAACCAGCCGCTGCACCAGCCGGGTGGCCGCCATGCCGTTACCGATCACCACCAGTCGCCGCGTCATGACCGCCTCCTTATGCCGCTTTCGGCTGTTTTTCATACAGGAAATGGAGGATCTGCTGGCGCAGATGGTGGTACCGGCTGTCGTCCGCCAGCTGAACGCGATGGCGCGGACGCGGCAGATCGACCGCGAGGATCTCGCCGACCGTCGCCGCCGGGCCGTTGGTCATCATCAGCACCCGGTCGGAAAGCAGCACCGCTTCATCAACGTCGTGGGTGATCATGACGATGGTGGTATTGAGCTCCTGCTGGATATGCATCACCGTGTCCTGGAGGTGAGCGCGGGTCAGCGCGTCCAGGGCGCCGAAGGGCTCATCAAGCAGCAGCACTTTCGGCTTCATCGCCAGCGCCCGGGCGATACCCACCCGCTGCTTCATGCCGCCGGAGATCTCCCCGGGCCGTTTATGCAGCGCATGACTCATCTGCACGCGAGCGAGGTTGTGTTCAATCCACTCCCGACGCTCATGCTTGCTCATGGTGCGACGGAACACCTGATCCACCGCCAGCGCCACATTGTCGAAACAGCTCAGCCACGGCAGCAGCGAGTGGTTCTGGAAAACCACCGCCCGCTCCGGCCCGGGCCCGGCGATTTCCCGGTTATCGCACAGCAGTCCGCCCTCGGTAGGGGTCGTGATCCCGGCGATCAGATTCAGCAGGGTCGATTTTCCACACCCCGAGTGGCCGATCAGGCTAATGGTCTCCCCTTCGACGATATCGAAGGAGACATTCTGCAGCGCCAGAAACTCGCCGCTGGCGGTGTTGAAGCGCTGGCTGACGGCCTGCACCTGAATTAATGGTTTCATGTTGGCTCCTTATTTTTCCTGCCAGCTAAAGCGGCGGGCGAGCAGCATCAGGCCCTGCTCCAGCAGCAGGCCGACGACGCCGATAATGACGATGGCGATGATGATGTTTTCCACATTGAGGTTGTTCCACTCGTTCCAGATCCAGAAGCCGATCCCCAGCCCGCCGGTGAGCATTTCCGCCGCCACGATCACCAGCCAGGCGATGCCGATGGAGAGGCGCACGCCGGTGAGCACCGCCGGCAGCACCGCCGGAAAGAGAATTTTGCGCATCACCGTCCACTCTGAGAGCTGGAGGACGCGGGCGACGTTGAGATAGTCCTGCGGGATCCGCCGCACGCCTTCCGCGGTGTTGATCACCATCGGCCAGATGGAGCAGATAAAAATGGTCCAGCTGGAGGCTGGCTCCGCCTTCTGGAACAGCAGCAGGCCAATCGGCAGCCAGGCCAGCGGGCTGACCGGGCGCAGCAGAGCAATCAGCGGATTAAACATGCGGGCGAAGAACAGCGAGCGGCCGATCAAAAACCCCAGCGGAATGCCCGCCAGCGCCGCCAGGCCGAAGCCCACCGCCACGCGCTGCAGGGAGGCCAGCACGTTCCAGCCGATCCCCATGTCATTCGGCCCGTCCTGATAGAACGGATCGGCGAACAGCGTCAGCGCCGAGTCCAGCGTGCTCAGCGGGGTGGGAAAGCCTTTGCTGTGCATCGCCGCCAGCTGCCAGGCCAGCAGCAGCACCCCCAGCCCCAGCAGCGGGGGCAGCAGGCGTTGGGTGAGTTCACGCAGCCAGCGCGTGACGGTCGGCGTGGTGCGCCGGACCTGCACCGGCGGCAGGATAATGACTTCGCCAGGCGCGTTCTCCACGCTGACGACCGGTTGCTTACGTTGTGCCTGCTTCATCTCATGCCCCCTTACGTTGAATAGCGAAATGGCGGGCGTAGCCTTCCGGGTCAGACCCGTTCCAGACCGTACCGTCCATCAGTGTGCTGCTGCGCATCGTGGCCGCCGGTGTACTGATCCCGCCGACCGCCTGGGCGGCCGCCTGCCAGACGTCGATGCGGTTAAGGCGCGACGCCACCGCGAGGTAATCCGGAGCCTGCTTCAGCAGCCCCCAGCGACGAAACTGGGTGAGGAACCACATTCCGTCCGACAGCCAGGGAAAGCTCACCTCTCCCTCGGCGTAAAAACGCATCGGATGGGCATCCTGCCAGCGGCGGCCGAGGCCGTTGTCATACTCCCCAAGCATCCGGCCGGTGAGGTACTGCTCTTTGGTATTGAGCCAGCCGCGTCTGGCGAGCAGGCGGGCCGTCTCCCGGGTGTTCTCCGCCGAGGCGGCGATCCAGCGCTGCGCCTCCATCAGGGCCGCCACCAACGCGCGGGCGGTGTTCGGGTGGCGTTCCACCCAGTCGCGACGGGCGCCCAGCACCTTTTCAGGATGCTCAGGCCAGATATCCTGGGAAGTGGCCGCGGTGAAGCCGATACGGTCGTTAATGGCGCGGGCGTTCCACGGCTCACCGACGCAAAAGCCGCTCATATTGCCGATGCGCATGTTCATCACCATCTGCGGCGGCGGCACCACGACGGTGCGCACATCGTTAAAGGGATCGATGCCGGCGCTCGCCAGCCAGTAGTAAAGCCACATGGCATGGGTGCCGGTGGGAAAGGTATGGGCGAAGGTGTAGCTGCCCGGCGCGCTGCGGTCGATCAGCCGCTTCAGTCCGCCGAGGTCGGTCACCCCTTTCTCCTGCAGTTCGCTGGAGAGGGTGATGGCCTGACCATTGCGGTTGAGGGTCATCAGATTAGCCATCGCCTGCGGCTTGCTGGCGATCCCCAGTTCAAGACCGTACAGCAGGCCATAGAGAATATGCGCCGCGTCCAGTTCACCGGCCACCAGCTTGTCGCGCACCGCCGCCCAGCTGGCCTCCTTACTCGGCGCCAGGGTAATGCCATATTTTTTGTCAAACCCCTTCGCTGCGGCGATAGCCAGCGGCGCACAGTCGGTCAGCGGAATAAACCCTACCCGCACGGTGGTTTGCTCCGGTCTGTCCGAGCCGCCGGCCCATGCGGCCTGCATCACGCCCGGCAGCAGCATCGCGCCGCCCAGCGCGGCCCCTGCCTGCAGCAAGCGCCGCCGTGAAATTGAAAACTTATCGCTCATATCCGCTCCACACGCGCAAAAAAAAAGCGCCCGACAGTGCATATGCACTGCAGGACGCCTTTATCCACGGACACCCGAACCGCCATTGGTTCGTCGCCCGGACTTTTATTCACTCACTAATGCTAATGCAAAGGGGATGCCAGCTTTGGCTATGGCGCACTGGCGGGCTTTTCCTTTCGCTCTGGTCGGTTTGTCAGGCAAAAGTGCACCGCCGACAGGCAGCGAATGCCCATCGATTGTGCATCTACTCCTTTGGGGTTAATGGCCAGATCGCCTTCACCATCAGCAGCGCGCGGGCTATCTCAACCATCCGCTGATTCTTGTCCATGGCCATCTTGCGCAGCGTCTGCCAGGCCTGCTCCTCCGGCATCCCCTGGTGAGTCATCAGCAGGCTTTTCGCTTTTTCGATCAGCTTGCGTTCCTCGAGCGCGTCTTTCAGCGAAGCCAGCTGGCTGGAGAGCTGTTGCAGCTCATAGGCCTGCTGGCGCACCAGCGGCAGCAGCTGTTTATCCAGCCGCGGCGTCACGCTGTCGCTCTCCTCCCCGGCCAGCCAGCCAGGCGCGTCGTCTTCTAACAGCGCGTCGGTGGCGTCCAGCAGATCGTCGATCAGTTGCTCTTCCACTTCGCGCAGTTGCTCAAGCCGCTGGGTTTGCAGGCCGAACCAGCGCAGCGCCGTTTCCCCGCCGTCCGCCGCCGGCTGGCGGGTGCAGGCGATCCGCCGCAGTTGCTCGATGTCCAGACCGGCCTGGCACTCGGTCGTAAACAGCTGGACCGTCGCCGGACTGCCCAGCGCCTGGAAGCTGTCAAAGCAGGGCTGCTGACCATCAATACGGTCCACCAGCTGCTGGCGCAGGCTGTCGCTGAACTCGCCGCGGGTAAAGCCCAATGCTCCCAGCGCGCGCTCCTGGCCCACCAGCTCTTTTCCCTGCATAAAGCTGTACAGGGCGACCATACGCCCGGCTACCGACGGGTCGTCAATGCTGTCATTGAGCTGCGGGACGATATTCAGCAGATGGCGGATAATACGGCTGAACTGCTCCGTCGCGGCTTCAGCGGCGACCTGCCGACGGCTGACCTGCTCACGCAGCGCCGGGAGCTGCGCCAGATCGCCGACCGCCCGGGCGATGCGCCAGCACAGCGCGCTGCCGGCGACCGCGCGCGCCCGTTCGAGGGCGGCATAGAACAAGGCCAGCCGCTCATCAACCAGCGCCCCACCCGCCCGACACTCCGCCGCGTACAGCTGACCGCCCGAGCAAAGAAAAATATTCGACGCCCCGCGCTCGCACTGCAGCATATGCACCAGCGCGCTGAGCTGACTTGCCAGCTCGCCCAGCCGGGCAAGTTGCTGAAGCTGTTTTTTTTGCAGGCGGCGCGCCAGCTGCAGCCAGGCCGTCGCCTCGTCCGCGTGACCAGTCGTATTATTCATACCCCTCCTCCGGGTTAACGCTTTATACTGCGGTAAAGCAATAACCGTGCCTTTAAGAAGGAGTTTGTATGCAACGTATTGTGATTATCGCCAACGGCGCCGCCTACGGCAGTGAATCCCTGTTCAACAGCCTGCGCCTGGCCATTGCCCTGCGCGAACAGCAGTCCGACCTCTATCTCAAGCTGTTTTTGATGTCCGACGCCGTCACCGCCGGGCTGCGCGGGCAGAAGCCGGCGGAAGGGTATAATGTGCAGCAGATGCTGGAGATCCTCACCGCCCAGCAGGTTCCCGTGAAGCTATGCAAGACCTGCGCGGACGGCCGCGGGGTCAGCGCACTGCCGCTGGTTGATGGGGTGGAGGTTGGCACTCTCGTTGAGCTGGCCCAGTGGACCCTGGCGGCAGATAAAGTGCTGACCTTCTAAATCTGCGCCGCCGAACGGCAGGAAATATCAGGTTTCGCCGCCTGAAGAGGTAAAAAAAACGTTAGCTGAATGCTTTCAGGAACAACGTCATTTTTGTTTAATCTTTATCCCTTTTTTTGATCAAAATCAGCATCCCGACCCGCGCCGTTTGGTGTGATGCACAGAGCAAAGTGTGAACAATATCACGCGAGGACTGGGTGGGCAGGATGCTGTAGCGGGACAGAAACGGGGTACAAAAATGGCGATGGTAAAAGCAAGTTTGACGTTGTTTGGCGGTGACACGCTGGTGGTGCGGTGCTCAGAGCGCTGCCATATTCATCTGATGAGCGCGAAGGTTCCTGGCGACAGCCATGCGGATATTCTGAGCGTGCAGGATCGGGACAGCGCCTATCTGACGGTGCCCTACAGCGGCACCTGGAACGTGCTTATCGACAGTCACAGCCAGTCACTGGAGCACTCCATCAGCTACGTTCCGGCCTGACAGTCACTGCCTTAACACACGCCCGGCCATGCCGGGCGTTTTTCTTTTCCGCGCGCTCAGGCCAGGCCCGGCGTCGGGCTGTCGCCCAACAGCGCGCGGACGCTGGCCACCAGATCATCAAGACTGGCGTCGTGCATCCCGAGCTTACTCAACGCCTGTTCCAGCGAAAACAGGTACTGAGCGTTGGTGCCGAGCGGCCCGCTGGCCCGGGCGATCAGCGGAGCAATGACCTGGGCGCTGGTATCCGGCTCAAATAGCGGATGACGCGGATCCATAATAAACACCAGCGCATTTACCGTCCGCCCGTCATCCAGCTCCAGCTTGCACCAGGTGGGCAGATAGCAGCCGGTAATCATCTCCCGTTTCCACAGCAGCGTCAGCTCTTCTTCCAGCGTGTCGTCCGGCAGACGATAAGCGACGCCGGTGGTTCGACCGCCCTCTTTCAGGGCCAGCATACGTCCCGGCTGGCAGGCGCTCCCGCGCCCGGCGGTCAACCGCAGGCAAAACGCGCGGTGCCAGCCCGGCAGCGTGCCGGTGCAGGACTCGCGATAATTGAGCGCCGGGTTCCAGATAAGCGAACCGTAGCCAAAGATCCATACTGAGCCATCATCCGGGCGGCAGGCCAGCGTCGCCGCCAGCGAGGCTGCGCGTTGTTCTGCCGACCAGAGTAGCGATTCCTCAATAGCGCCAAACGCTGTCTTACAATCCGCATTCATCAAGAAATCACGAGTTAACACTGTTTACTACCTCCGCCACTGCCCGCTTCCCGGCGTTCGTCTCATGCATCCGTCAATATTGCTGAAATATTATCCAGCTTTATCTTTCAATAAGCAATCAGCGGGGCGCTGGCAAGCATAAAAGCGGCGTCAGCAATTATTTTTTCTTATGCCACTTATCGTCATCGCCTTTCTCGTAACTGTTTTTCACCGCCGCCCAGGCGACTTTGTGCGCCGTCTCTTCACGGCTGGCGTCATCGCGCCGCTCGTCTTTATCTTTATATTGATCCCAGGCGCTGTTAAACGCTTCTTTATAAATTTCCTGCGCATGGGCAGGCAGAACATGCTGAACGCTGTCGGGGAGCTCTTGTTTACTGTTATAGGGCATAATGACCTCCTGTTTGAGCATAAAATTTAAGTCTGGAACGCAGGCGGCAGGCTATCAAGCCGATGATGAGTTAAAAATGAATATTAGTAATTATCTGAATAGTAAGTATAAAGATAGCGTAATCGCAAATTATAATAAACTAATCAAGATATCTCTCGATACCCGTAAACTTAAGTAAAAATACAGCAGAAATTTAGCAATATCTGTTACTTTATCGCCCTGCGTTTTTATAATTATAACACCTGCATAAATGGAGATGGTTCATGACCCATGCACATGAGGCGGTAAAAACCCGCCATAAGGAGTCTTCTCTCGTCTTTCCGGTGCTGGCGCTGGCGGTGCTGTTTTTCTGGGGCAGCAGCCAGTCACTGCCAGTGGTTATCGCGATTAATATCCTCGCGCTGGTCGGTATTTTAAGCAGCGCCTTCAGCGTGGTCCGCCACGCCGACGTCCTAGCCCACCGCCTGGGCGAACCCTACGGCTCCCTGATTCTCAGCCTGTCGGTGGTTATCCTTGAGGTCAGTCTGATCTCCGCGTTGATGGCCACCGGCGACGCCGCGCCGACCCTGATGCGTGATACGCTCTACTCCATCATTATGATCGTCACCGGCGGTCTGGTCGGTTTCTCCCTGCTGCTGGGCGGGCGTAAATTCGCCACCCAATATATGAATCTGTTCGGCATTAAGCAGTATCTTATCGCCCTGTTTCCGCTGGCGATTATCGTGCTGGTGTTTCCCATGGCGCTGCCGGGCGCGAACTTCAGCACCGGGCAATCGCTGCTGGTGGCGGTGATTTCGGCGGCCATGTACGGCGTTTTCCTGCTTATTCAGACCAAAACCCATCAGAGTCTGTTTGTTTATGAGCATGAAGACGACGGCGATGATGACGACCCGCACCACGGTAAACCGTCCGCCCACAGCAGCGGGTGGCATACCGCCTGGCTGCTGGTGCACCTGGTGGCGGTGATCGCCGTCACTAAAATGAACGCCAACCCGTTGGAAACGCTGTTGACCAGCATGGATGCCCCGGTGGCCTTCACCGGCTTCCTCGTGGCCTTGCTGATCCTGTCGCCGGAAGGCCTTGGCGCGCTCAAAGCGGTGCTCAACAATCAGGTACAGCGGGCGATGAACCTGTTCTTCGGCTCCGTGCTGGCCACCATCTCGCTGACGGTCCCGGTGGTCACCCTCATCGCCTTCCTGACCGGCAATGAGCTGCGCTTTGGCCTTGGCGCGCCGGAGATGGTGGTGATGGTCGCCTCGCTGGTGCTGTGTCATATCTCCTTCTCCACCGGACGCACCAATGTGCTGAACGGCGCGGCCCATCTGGCGCTGTTCGCCGCCTACCTGATGACCATTTTCGCCTGACCTCGCTTGCCCGTCCGGCGGAGTCCGGGCGAAAAAAAAGCCTGCCGGTTTTGACGCCGGCAGGCTTTTTCAGTGATGCGGTCAGGCTTACTTGCTGGTATCCAGCTCGTCGAAGCTTTTCACCAGATCGTCAATCGCTTTCATCTGCTTGAGGAACGGCTCCAGTTTATCCAGCGGCAGCGCGGACGGGCCGTCGCATTTCGCGTGGTCCGGATCCGGATGCGCTTCGATAAACAGACCGGCGATACCCACCGCCATACCAGCGCGGGCCAGCTCGCTCACCTGCGCGCGGCGACCGCCGGAGGCAGCGCCAAACGGGTCGCGGCACTGCAGCGCGTGGGTGACGTCGAAAATAACCGGCGAGTTGTTGGAGGCTTTCTTCATCACGCCGAAGCCGAGCATATCCACCACCAGGTTGTCGTAACCGAAGTTCGCGCCGCGGTCGCAGAGGATCACTTTGTCGTTACCACCTTCGATGAATTTATCGACGATGTTACCCATCTGGCCCGGGCTGACGAACTGCGGTTTCTTGACGTTGATCACCGCTCCGGTTTTGGCCATCGCTTCCACCAGGTCAGTCTGGCGCGCGAGGAAGGCGGGAAGCTGGATCACGTCCACGACGTCAGCCACCGGCTGCGCCTGGCTGGCTTCATGAACGTCGGTGATGATTTTCACGCCAAAGGTCTGCTTCAGCTCTTGGAAAATCTTCATCCCTTCTTCCAGACCCGGCCCACGATAGGAGTGAATGGAGGAACGGTTGGCTTTATCAAAGGAGGCTTTGAAGACGTAGGGGATGCCAAGCTTCTGCGTAACGGTGACGTAATGTTCGCAGATGCGCATCGCCAGATCGCGTGACTCCAGCACGTTCATCCCGCCGAACAGCACGAACGGCAGGTCGTTCGCTACGTTGATATCACCAATGCTAACCACTTTTTGTTTCATAAATTCGCCTTATCAGGGTGTAACCGGAATGGTTCCAGACTAATGCAATGTAATTTGTTTGTGCGAAATCGTGTTGATTTGTGCGCGGATCATCTCGCTGATCGGATCCTCCGGACACTGTTCGACAAAATAGCTCAGGTCCAGCAGCGCCACGTGATCGCAATCCAGCTGGGCGTATATCAGCCCGCGGTCGCGGATCTCATACGGATCTTCCGGGTTAAACTGCAGCAGCGCTTCGCTGGCGCGCAGGGCCAGCTCCATCTGCCGCTCTTCCATCAGCGCCGACTTCAGGGTGTCCAGCAGCTTGCGGATCACCTCGGCGTTATCCGCTTCGTCGAGATCTTCATTAAACAGTTCCGCCACCGGCCCGATGTTGCCCTTCAGCCATACCTCCAGGGTATGTTCGTCGAGGGTTTCGCCGTTGAACGGATTAATCAGCCACATCTCTTCGCTGGTTTCCGGGTCCGCGCGCAGCAGCATCTGGGTCGGGAAGATCACCGGCACCACCGGCAGCCCCAGGCGCTGAGCGATCCACAGCAGGATCGCGCCTAATGACACCGCGCTCCCCTGGCGGTTGACCAGCACTTTATCGAGCCATAGCGCGTCGGATAGACGATAAACGCCCTGCGAGGCGCCAAAGCCCCACTCCTCGTAAAACAGCGCCAGCAGGCGTTCTATCTGGCGTTCCTGGTCCCACGAAGGCGCAATCTCCTCCTGCGCGAGGCGCAGCAGCCGCTGCAGCTCTTCCTCGACAAAACGCGTCGGAAAATCGTCGCGGACCTGTTCAGAAATGAGGACCATGCCATCACACAATGGCGCTTTGTTAAATTCGAAATCCGCTAATGACCCCATGACCTACCCCAGTATCGGTATTCTTGTGATGGCGAGTTGAATGATGATAAACAACACCACCAGCGCCAGCAGGAACGCGATAAAGCGGCTCTGCTGGCTGCGCGGACGACGACGGCCCAGCGCGATAAAACCTAATGCGATGTAAATGATAACGCCAAACAGCTTTTCAGTCAGCCATGCGCCGTCTTCTGTGAACGGCAGGTAGTGCGTTATCGCCATTAATCCCGCACCGCTGAGAAACAGCAGCGTATCGCTGCAGTGCGGCGCAATTCGCACCCACCGCTGGTTCAGCAGCGGGCTCTGGTGATACATCCACCAGTAACGTAAAACGAACAATCCTACCGACACCACCACGCTGGCGATGTGCAGGTAGAGGACAGCCGTGAATAAGTTCATCAGCCAACGTTCTCCATGTCGGGTAAACGTCCGAGGGTCAGACGCTCATTGTCGCCATAGTCGCGGCAGGTCGCGACATCCAGATAGCCCGCCTCGCGAAACAGGGCGCGTACCGCTTCGCCCTGGGTCCAGCCATGCTCCAGCAGCATCCAGCCGCCGGGCTGCAGATACTGCCGCCCCTCGCGGATAATCTGCGCCAGATCGGCCAGCCCCTGGTCGCCTGCCACCAGCGCCGTCAACGGCTCAAAACGCACATCGCCTTCGGCAAGATGCGGGTCGGCGGCGTCGATATAGGGGGGATTGCTGACGATCATGGCGAAGCGCTGCCCGGCCAGCGCACTGAACCAGTCGCTTTGCCGTATCGTCACGTTAGCAATGCCCAGATGAGCGGCATTACGCAACGCCAGCGCCACGGCGTCCGGCATCACGTCCACCGCGATCACTTCACAGTCAGGACGTTCGCTGGCCAGCGCCAGGGCAATGGCGCCGGTCCCGGTGCCGAGGTCGAGAATACGGCACGGCGCGACGGGCAGACGCGCCAGCGCCTGCTCCACCAGACATTCGGTATCCGGGCGGGGGATCAGCGTCGCCGGGGAGACAAACAGCGGCAGCGACCAGAACTCCCGCTGCCCGACCAGATGGGCGATGGGCTCCCCGCGCTGGCGTCGCTGCAGGAGCGCCTCCAGCGTCGTCGCCTCGTCGGCGGACAGCGTCGTTTCGCCGAAGGCCAGGATCCAGGTGCGCGCCCGACCGGTGACGTGTCCTAGCAGGATCTCGGCGTCGCGTCGCGGACTGTCGCTCTCCGCCAGGCGGGCGATTGCCTGCTGCAGCCAGGCCTGAAAGGTCATCATTCCTGCTCGGACAGCGCCGCCAGCTGATCGGCCTGGTGTTCCTGGACAATCGGCTCAATCAGCATGTCGAGTTTGCCCTCCATCGCCTCATCGAGACGGTAAAGGGTCAGGTTGATGCGGTGGTCGGTCACGCGGCCCTGCGGGAAGTTGTAGGTACGGTTGCGATCGCTGCGGTCGCCGCTGCCCAGCAGGTTGCGGCGCGTGGAGGCTTCCGCCTGCTGACGCTTGGCCACTTCGGCGGCGCGGATCCGCGCCCCCAGCACCGACAGCGCCTTGGCTTTGTTTTTATGCTGGGAACGTTCGTCCTGACACTCCACCACGATGCCGGTGGGCAGGTGGGTAATACGGATCGCCGAGTCGGTGGTGTTAACGTGCTGACCGCCCGCGCCGGAGGAACGGAACGTATCGATGCGCAGATCCGCCGGGTTGATATCCGGCATTTCCGCCTCCGGCAGCTCCGGCATCACCGCCACCGTACAGGCGGAGGTGTGGATACGCCCCTGCGACTCGGTGGCCGGCACGCGCTGCACGCGATGGCCGCCGGATTCAAATTTGAGCCGGCCATAGACGCCGTCGCCGCTGATCTTGGCGATCACCTCTTTAAAGCCGCCGTGTTCACCTTCGTTGGCGCTGAGGATCTCCACCTGCCAGCGGCGCGATTCCGCGTAACGGGTGTACATGCGGAACAGATCGCCGGCAAACAGCGCCGCTTCGTCGCCGCCGGTCCCGGCGCGCACTTCCACGAAGGCGTTACGCTCGTCATCAGGATCTTTCGGCAGGAGCAGGACCTGTAGCTGTTGCTCCAGCTGTTCGCCTTTATCTTTGGCGTCCCGCAGCTCTTCCTGCGCCATTTCGCGCATTTCCGGATCGTCGAGCATCATCTGCGCGGTTTCAATATCCTCCTGCACCTGACGCCAGTCGGTATAGCAGCGCGCCACATCGCTTAGTTGAGCATACTCCCGCGACAGCGCGCGGAATTTATCCTGATCGGCAATCGTCGCGGCATCGCCGAGCAGCGCCTGCACTTCTTCGTGGCGCTCGTACAACGCTTCCAGTTTGGCAACAATAGAAGACTTCATAGGCGTGAATTCACCCTGTCCTGAAAATAAGAGAAAGGTGCGCTATTCCAGCCCGAGGCTGTTGCGCAGAATATGCAGGCGTTCGTCGTCCCCGTCACGGGCGGCCTGCTGAAGTGATTTGGTTGGCGCGTGGATCAGGCGGTTGGTGAGCTTACGCGCCAGATCCTGCATAATTTCCTGGGCATCACCGCCCTGCTCCAGCGCGGCCAGCGCCTTCGCCGTCAGCTCCTCACGGACCTGCTCGGACTGAGAACGGTATTCGCGAATGGTCTCGCTGGCGCTCTGCGCGCGCAGCCAGGCCATAAATTCGCTGGTCTCCTGCTCGACGATCGATTCCGCCTGCACCGCCGCGGCCTTACGCTGCGCCAGGTTATGCTGAATGATGTTTTGCAGATCGTCGACGCTGTAGAGGTATGCGTTAGCCAGTTTGCCGACCTCCGGTTCGACGTCGCGCGGGACGGCGATATCCACCAGCAGCATCGGCTGGTTGCGCCGCGCCTTGAGCGCACGTTCCACCATGCCTTTGCCGATGATCGGCAGCGGGCTGGCGGTGGAGCTGATAATGATGTCGGCCTCTTTCAGCCGTTCGTCGATATCGCTGAGGGCAATCACCTCGGCGCCCACTTCTTCCGCCAGCGCCTGGGCGCGTTCACGAGTGCGGTTGGCGATCACCATTTTGCGCACGTGATGTTCGCGAAGATGGCGCGCCACCAGTTCGATGGTTTCACCGGCGCCGACCAGCAGCACCGTCACGCTCGACAGGGATTCAAAGATTTGCCGCGCCAGGGTACAGGCGGCGAACGCGACGGAAACGGCGCTGGCGCCGATATCGGTTTCGGTACGCACGCGCTTGGCCACCGAGAACGATTTCTGGAACATCCGCTCCAGTTCGCTGACGTTAAGATGGCCGCGGCTGGAATCGGCGAAGGCTTTTTTCACCTGACCGAGGATCTGCGGTTCGCCCAGCACCAGCGAATCAAGGCCGCTGGCGACGCGCATCAGATGGCTGACGGCATCGTTATCCTGGTGCCAGTAGAGGCTTTTACGCAGGTCTTCTTCATTGAGGCCGTGGTAATCGCACAGCCAGCGGATCAGCGCTTCCTGCAGGTTATCCTGCTCTTCTACGCTGAGATAGAGTTCCGTGCGGTTGCAGGTCGACAGCACCACCCCACCCTGCACCATCGGCTGAGCCAGCAAGCTCTCCAGCGCCTTATCGAGCGTTTCCGGCGAAAACGCAACGCGTTCTCGCAGGGCGACCGGCGCTGTTTTGTGATTGATGCCAAGAGCTAAAAGGGTCATTGTGAGGGAGTAGTACCAGCGTTGCTAAGGTTAGTCTGAGTGCATCATACAGGATGCGCGTAATCAATAAAAGAGAGGCTCCCCTTTTGGAGTAATAGCCAAAGCAAGACCGCCATTAAGGTTAATTTTTTGATTTCAGACAACTTGAACGTAGACGCTATCGCCCGGCGACGCTAGCATTAAGGATTATAAATGTAACCTGCTACACAAATCGGCCCGCTGTTCCCCTGCCGCCGGATTTCACTGTAGACATCAAGGATTTGTCATCATTATGAATCGACTGTTCCGCCTGCTGCCGCTGGCCAGCCTCGTCCTGACCGCTTGTTCTGTTCATACCCCCGAGGGGCCTGGCAAAAGCCCGGATTCGCCGCAGTGGCGCCAGCACCAGCAGGCTGTTCGCAGCCTCAACCAGTTCCAGACCCGCGGGGCGTTTGCCTATCTCTCCGATGAGCAAAAAGTCTATGCCCGCTTCTTCTGGCAGCAGACCGGCCAGGACCGCTATCGCCTGCTGTTGACCAACCCGCTGGGCAGCACCGAGCTGTCGCTGACCGCGCAGCCTGGCAGCGTGCAGTTGATCGACAACAAAGGCCAGACCTACACCGCCACCGATGCCGAAGAGATGATTGGCCGCCTGACCGGGATGCCGATCCCGCTGAACAGCCTGCGCCAGTGGATCATCGGCCTGCCGGGCGACGCCACCGACTATTCGCTGGACGATCGGTACCGTCTGCGTGAACTGAACTACACGCAAAACGGCAAAACCTGGCACGTCACCTACGGCGGCTACACCAGCGATACCCAGCCCGCCCTGCCGTCTAATGTCGAGCTGAACAATGGCGCCCAGCGCATCAAGCTGAAGATGGATAACTGGATCGTGAAATGATGAGCCGCTGGCCCTCACCTGCAAAACTGAATCTGTTTTTATATATCACCGGCCAGCGGGCCGATGGTTACCACACCCTGCAGACGCTGTTTCAGTTCCTCGACTACGGCGATACGCTGACCATCGAACCGCGCGCTGACGGCGAACTGCGCCTGCTGACGCCGGTGGTCGGAGTGCCGGACGAAGAGAATCTGATCGTTCGCGCCGCGCGTCTGCTGATGCGCGCCGCCGGCGAAAGCGGCCGCCTGCCGGCGGGCAGCGGCGCCGATATCAGTATCGATAAGCGCCTGCCGATGGGCGGCGGTCTGGGGGGCGGCTCGTCCAATGCCGCCACCGTGCTGGTGGCGCTCAACCATCTCTGGGGCTGCGGACTCTCGGAAGATGAGCTGGCGACCCTTGGCCTGCAGCTGGGGGCCGATGTGCCGGTCTTCGTGCGCGGCCATGCCGCCTTTGCC
The DNA here is from genome assembly GCF_040062505.1 of Klebsiella sp. JN_Kp127. Lineage (NCBI taxonomy): Bacteria > Pseudomonadati > Pseudomonadota > Gammaproteobacteria > Enterobacterales > Enterobacteriaceae > Klebsiella > Klebsiella sp. JN_Kp127. Next base: position 217,842 of record NZ_JBEAHS010000031.1, on the reverse strand, counting down.
GAGGGGGTAGGTGAAATTCTGACGCCGGTGGAGCCTGAGGAAAAATGGTACCTGGTGGCCCATCCGGGCGTCAGTATTCCGACGCCGATCATTTTTCGCGACCCGGAGCTACCACGAAATACCCCGCGCCGGTCAATTAATACGTTATTAAATTGTGAATTCAGCAACGATTGCGAGCTTATCGCAAGAAAACGTTTTCGCGAGGTTGATGCCGCGCTTTCCTGGCTGTTAGAATATGCGCCGTCACGCCTGACCGGCACAGGGGCCTGTGTGTTTGCTGAATTTAACACCGAATCCGCTGCCCGTCAGGTGCTGGACACTGCCCCGGCATGGCTAGATGGCTTTGTGGCGCGCGGAGTAAATCTCTCGCCGCTCAAGCAGGCCCTGCTCTGAATCCTGCGCCGTGAGGGCGCATCGTTCATGAGTCAGCCGGGGAAATTGAGTTACGGTGACAACGTCACCCTGTTCCAGACGTTGCATCGTGCTCTTTAAATACACCGACTGGATCGAATGGCGCCAGCCCGCACATTATTGGCCCATTCATCCACCACTGGACGCATGCCTGAGGTTCTTCTCGTGCCTGATATGAAGCTTTTTGCTGGTAACGCCACCCCGGAACTAGCACAACGTATTGCCAACCGCCTGTACACTTCTCTTGGCGACGCCGCTGTAGGTCGTTTTAGCGACGGCGAAGTCAGCGTACAAATCAATGAAAACGTACGCGGTGGTGATATTTTCATCATCCAGTCCACTTGTGCTCCCACCAATGACAACCTGATGGAACTGGTTGTTATGGTTGATGCTCTGCGTCGTGCTTCGGCAGGTCGTATCACCGCCGTTATCCCTTACTTCGGTTATGCTCGTCAGGACCGTCGTGTTCGTTCTGCTCGTGTGCCAATCACCGCGAAAGTGGTGGCAGATTTCCTGTCCAGCGTCGGCGTTGACCGCGTGCTGACCGTTGACCTGCACGCAGAACAGATCCAGGGCTTCTTCGATGTGCCAGTTGATAACGTGTTCGGCAGCCCAATCCTGCTGGAAGATATGCTGCAGCTGAACCTGGACAACCCGATCGTGGTTTCTCCGGACATCGGCGGCGTGGTTCGTGCTCGCGCTATCGCTAAACTGCTGAACGATACCGATATGGCTATCATCGACAAGCGCCGTCCGCGCGCCAACGTCTCCCAGGTGATGCATATCATCGGCGACGTCGCGGGTCGTGACTGCGTGATGGTCGACGATATGATCGACACCGGCGGCACCCTGTGTAAAGCGGCAGAAGCGCTGAAAGAGCGCGGCGCGAAACGCGTATTCGCTTACGCGACGCACCCGATCTTCTCCGGCAACGCTATCCAGAACATTAAAAACTCTGTGATCGATGAATTTGTCGTCTGCGATACCATTCCGCTGGCACCAGAAATTAAAGCGCTGGATAAAGTGCGTACTCTGACGCTCTCCGGTATGCTGGCTGAAGCTATTCGCCGTATCAGCAATGAAGAATCAATCTCTGCTATGTTCGAACATTAATCGAGCCGAGCACAAAAACCCGCTGCGGCGGGTTTTTTTGTCTCTGAATTTTTAATTCTTCCACAAAATCATTCGGCATGCGTCAAGGCGGCAAGTGAATGAATCCCCGGGAGCGTACAGGCAGTACGTGACCGGGATAAATGAACGCAGCCAACACAGAGGCATCCCGAAGGATGATGTGGCAATGACCGATGCCTCCTTCACCTGCCATTCAGTTGACAGATGATGCGCTCATGGATGAAACATTATTGTGAACAGATTATTTTCCTCACATGTGATGCCTTTCCGCGCCCTCATCGACGCTTGCTGGAAAGAAAAGTACACCACTGCCCGCTTTACCCGCGACCTGATCGCCGGGATCACCGTCGGGATCATTGCGATTCCGCTGGCGATGGCGCTGGCGATTGGCAGCGGTGTGCCGCCGCAGTACGGCCTCTATACCTCAGCGGTGGCAGGGATTGTGATCGCCTTAACCGGCGGATCGCGCTTTAGCGTTTCCGGACCGACCGCCGCCTTTGTGGTGATCCTCTATCCGGTTTCCCAGCAGTTCGGCCTGGCGGGGCTGCTGGTGGCGACGCTGATGTCGGGGATCTTTTTAATGCTTTTCGGACTGGCGCGCTTTGGCCGCCTGATCGAATATATCCCGCTGTCGGTCACCCTCGGCTTCACCTCCGGGATCGGTATCACCATCGGTACCATGCAGATTAAAGATTTCCTCGGCCTGCAGATGCCCCATGTGCCGGAACATTATCTGCAGAAAGTGGCGGCGCTGGCGATGGCCCTGCCGACCATTAACGTCGGGGACGCCGCCATCGGCGTCGTCACCCTCGGCACCCTGATCCTCTGGCCGCGGCTGGGTATCCGTCTGCCGGGCCACCTCCCGGCGCTGCTGGCCGGCTGTGGGGTGATGCTGGTCGTCAACTTGCTCGGCGGCGATGTGGCGACGATCGGCTCGCAGTTCCACTATCAGCTGGCGGACGGCACTCAGGGCAACGGCATTCCGCAGCTGCTGCCGCAGCTGGTACTGCCCTGGGATATGCCGGGTTCCAACTTTACCCTGAGCTGGGCTTCGCTGCAGGCGCTGCTGCCCGCGGCTTTCTCCATGGCGATGCTGGGCGCTATTGAATCTCTGCTGTGCGCGGTGGTGCTCGACGGCATGACCGGTACCAAACATAAAGCCAACAGCGAGCTGATTGGCCAGGGGCTGGGCAACATCGTTGCGCCGTTCTTCGGCGGGATCACCGCCACCGCGGCGATTGCCCGCTCGGCGGCGAACGTCCGCGCCGGCGCCACATCGCCGATCGCCGCCGTGATCCACGCCCTGCTGGTGATCATGGCGCTGCTGATCCTCGCCCCGCTGCTTTCCTGGCTGCCGCTGTCGGCGATGGCCGCCCTGCTGCTGATGGTGGCATGGAACATGAGCGAGGCGCATAAAGTCATCAATCTGCTACGCCACGCGCCGAAGGACGACATTGTGGTGATGCTGATGTGCATGTCGCTGACGGTGCTGTTTGATATGGTGATCGCCATCAGCGTCGGGATCGTGCTGGCTTCGCTGTTGTTTATGCGCCGTATCGCGCGCATGACCCATCTGGCGCCGGTCAACGTCGAAGTGCCAGACGACGTGCTGGTGCTGCGGGTGATCGGTCCGCTGTTCTTTGCCGCCGCCGAAGGTCTATTCAACGACCTGGAGACCCGGATCGCCGGCAAGCGCATCGTGGTGCTGAAGTGGGACGCGGTGCCGGTTCTCGACGCCGGCGGTCTGGATGCCTTCCAGCGCTTTGTGAACAAGCTGCCGGAAGGCTGTGAATTGCGCGTATCTAACCTCGAATTTCAGCCGCTACGCACGTTAGCGCGCGCCGGCGTCAAGCCGCTGCCCGGACGCCTGAGCTTCTACCCCGATCGTCAGGCCGCGCTGGCTGACCTGTGATCACCCGGCGGCAGGCCCCTGCGCCTGCCGCATCAAGGCTCCGGTCGCCTGCTGCAGCCAGCTCAGCACCGCCGGCGTCATCCAGGTGCCCTTCATCAAATGCGGCTCCTGCTCCATTGCCTGACGAAACTTCTGCAACGTCTGCGGCCGGGTGCCGGCGTAGGACTGAAACAGCTCAAGCCACGCCCGGGCCAGCGCCTGACCCGACGCCGAGTCCGGCGCTACGCCCTCACGGCACGCCTGATGCAGCTTCGCCACCAGCGCTGGCCACTCCTGTAGCCGGTCGAAGTAGTGCCGGCGGGTGAACGCCATCTCCTCGTCGTCGAGATACCGCGCCCAGATAGCCAGTTTGCTTTCGGCAAAGGCTTCGGTGATAAAGGCAATGATGGCCGGGGTGACGCCGGTCTGTTCAACCATTTGCGGCTCGGCGGCATGCATCTCGTTCAGGCGGGTCAGAAACTCCGGGCGCCCAGCCGTATCCTGCTCCAGGCGCTCCATCCAGCGCGTCGCCAGACTCATCGCCTGCGGACTGTCCGTCGGGCAGCCGCTCGCCATCAGCGTCTGCACCTCCTCTGTTAGCTCGCGCCACGCCTGCGCGCGCTGTTCATCCTGTGCCGCAAACGGCAGCACGGCTAACTCCTGTTGACTAAACCAACGATCGTACATTTTCATTAACTCCAGCGTAAGTAGCCAGGACTCCAGATCGGGTTCATTGCCGCTCGCCAGCGCCTCGCGCAGCGCCAACAGCCGGTCGCGCAGCCTGCCGACATCGCGCAGTTGGTCATTAAGCGTCTCTATCTGCTGCGTCAGCAGTTCGGGCAGCGACAGCGTTCGCCGATCGAGATAGTCCTTGATGGTGGCGAGCGTCAGCCCGGTCTGCGCCAGCGCCTTGATCATATGCAGGCGCTGAACCGCGGACAGGTTATAGAGCCGATAGCCCGCCTCGCTTCTGGCCGAAGGCGTTAACAGCCCCGTCTGTTCATAATGATGCAGCGTACGCACCGTCAGCCCGGCGCGCTTCGCCAGCTCTCCCACCTGAATTAACATGACTGCTCCTCTCTGTGGCCAGGACCGCTACTCTGCTGCCTGACGTAACGTCAGGGTCAAGCGAAAAACGCGCTTGATATTCACTTTTGGCGGCAACCATAGCATCCCGAAGCTCAGGTCGGAACGGGGGTCGTCAAATGGCGGGAAAAAGAAGAAGAGATAACGAGAGGCACAGTAAAACGCATCGGTCTTCAGGGACCGATGCGGGAATCATGCTACGGTTAGCTGTGGCGATGCTGATTACGACGGCAGCGTTTATCGTAGTGGCGCACCCACCAGTAGCGGTCGCTGACCTGCTCGTGACCGCCAATACGGGCACCGGCCAGCCAGAGCACCGCACCAACGAAGATGCTTAAGATTGCGCCATGCGCAAAGAATTGTGGCAGGTTAAGCTGCGGAAGCTGGTTCAGAATGGAGTAACCCACCCCCACAACCATCACCACCAACCCTAACCCCATGAGTACGTTACCGAGTAACGAAGCGTTTTTGCGTTTCATGTGTCACCTCCGGACTTTGGGTTGCCAGGGAATGTCCCCAAATCTTATAGGTGTAGTATAGACAAGGTCTCTTCTGTGGAGTGCGCCCACGATCACATTAGTGAACAGCAAATAGACAAAAATTTACAAATAAGCCTATGAACAATATCAAATTCTAATGATTTAGAGAGTAAATCATCAATGCTGGTATTGTCTCGAGGCCAGAACTTTGTCAAGCGCGCCCGCAGACAGTACACTACGCGGCAGAGAATGCCCCATGCAGGAAAGAAAACGTGACCATTAAACTGATTGTCGGCCTGGCCAACCCCGGTGCGGAATATGCCGCCACCCGGCACAACGCTGGCGCCTGGTATGTGGATTTACTGGCGGATCGCCATCGCGCGCCGCTGCGCGAAGAGAGCAAATTCTTCGGCTATACCTCGCGCATCAACCTGGCGGGCGAGGATGTTCGCCTGCTGGTGCCCACCACCTTTATGAACCTTAGCGGTAAAGCCGTGGCCGCGATGGCGACCTTTTATCGCATCAACCCGGACGAAATTCTGGTTGCCCATGATGAGCTGGATTTACCGCCGGGCGTGGCGAAATTTAAGCTTGGCGGCGGCCATGGCGGCCACAACGGCCTGAAAGACATCATCAGCAAGCTCGGCAATAACCCGAACTTTCACCGCTTACGCGTCGGGATCGGCCATCCGGGCGACAAAAACAAGGTTGTCGGCTTTGTCCTCGGCAAACCACCGGCCAGCGAGCAGAAACTGATTGATGATGCCGTCGACGAAGCGGCGCGCTGTACGGAAATCTGGTTAAAGGATGGTCTCACTAAAGCGACCAACCGTTTACACGCCTTTAAGGCGCAATAAGCCGTTGTCGTGCGGCATTTTTGCCGCGCACCGTGTATAATAGGCAAAGCTATTCAATTTTCTGCAATCTGTTCCTGATAACAGATTGATTATCCAAAGATTAAGGTGATTTAAATCATGGGATTCAAATGCGGTATCGTCGGTTTGCCCAACGTCGGCAAATCCACCCTGTTCAATGCGCTCACCAAAGCGGGTATTGAAGCGGCCAACTTCCCCTTCTGTACCATTGAGCCGAACACCGGTGTCGTACCGATGCCCGATCCGCGTCTGGACAAGCTGGCTGAAATCGTCAAACCGCAGCGTATCCTGCCGACCACCATGGAGTTCGTTGATATCGCGGGCCTGGTGAAAGGCGCGTCCAAAGGCGAAGGTCTCGGCAACCAGTTCCTGACCAACATCCGCGAAACCGAAGCTATCGGCCATGTGGTTCGCTGCTTTGAAAACGACAATATCATTCACGTGGCAGGTAAAGTAAACCCGGCGGAAGATATCGACGTTATCAACACCGAGCTGGCGCTGTCTGACCTTGATACCTGCGAGCGCGCGATTCACCGCGTCTCCAAAAAAGCCAAAGGCGGCGATAAAGACGCGAAAGTTGAGCTGGCCGCGCTGGAGAAATGCCTGCCGCAGCTGGAAAACGCCGGTATGCTGCGCGCGCTGGATCTGACCAAAGAAGAGAAAGAGGCCATCCGCTATCTGAGCTTCCTGACCCTCAAGCCGACCATGTACATCGCGAACGTCAACGAAGACGGTTTCGAGAACAACCCATACCTCGATCAGGTTCGCGCTATCGCCGAGCAGGAAGGGTCTGTAGTGGTGCCGGTGTGCGCCGCGGTTGAAGCGGACATCGCCGAACTGGACGATGAAGAGCGTGATGAGTTTATGGCTGAGCTGGGTCTCGAAGAACCGGGCCTGAACCGCGTGATCCGCGCTGGCTACGCCCTGCTGAACCTGCAGACCTACTTCACCGCTGGGGTGAAAGAAGTTCGCGCATGGACCATCCCGGTCGGGGCGACCGCGCCGCAGGCAGCCGGTAAGATCCACACCGACTTCGAAAAAGGCTTTATCCGCGCGCAGACCATCGCTTATGAAGACTTTATCGCCTACAAAGGCGAACAGGGCGCGAAAGAAGCCGGTAAAATGCGCGCTGAAGGTAAAGACTACATCGTGAAAGATGGCGATGTGATGAACTTCCTGTTCAACGTCTAATCCCGCTGGCTGGCGTTTCTGCCGCCATCGAGTAATAAAAAATCCACGCTCCGGCGTGGATTTTTTTCCTGTGCGCAAGGCGGCGCGCTACTCCACGATATGGGTCTCTTCTGCCGCCTCGTAGCCATCAACGATCTGCACAATCTTTTTTAACTCGTCCTCAATAAAAGCCGGGGTGGCGCTTTCCCCTGAGACCGGGTGATGAAGCTCCACCGAGATGCCGCTGGCGGCATTGGTCAGCGACAGGCTGATCTCCTGCGGATCCGCCGCAGACGAGGGTCGCCCGATATGCTGCGCGATGGTCGCCGCCACCACGCGCGTATCAACTTCCGCGAGATGCCCCCACCTCATTTCAACATGCCCCTGCTGCCCTGCCTTTATCACCTGCAGCGTGTAGCCGCTTTTTGCCGTTGCCATCTCTTTTCCTCCGGTTTCGTTGCCCGGGCGTCATATTCTCAGCCCGGTTTTATCAGCAAAGTTCGAACATTTCTGCCTTGCCGTTAATGACTCTTTTCCACATAGGTCTGCATGTTTTCTTTGGTCACTAACTCAAACGGGATCCAGACATGGGACTCGACTTTTTCTCCTTTAATCAGCTTCAACGCCACCGCTAAGGCCGTTTTGCCCTGACCAACGGCATCCTGGAAAACCGTTACCTGGATCTTATCGCTGGCCAACGCTTTCAGCCCATCCGGCGTGGCGTCGATGCCGCCGATCAGCAGCTTCTTCTGGCTCTTCTCCAGCGCCATCGCCGCGCCAATCGCCATCTCGTCGTTGTTCGCCGCCACAATATCAATCGCTTCCCCGTTGCCTGTCCAGTTCTGCATCAGATCCATTCCCTCGCTGCGGGAATAGTTGGCCGGCTGTTTCTGCACCACTTTCATCGCCGGATATTTGGCCACCACCTGCTCTACGTCCCTGGTGCGCTGCAGCGCGCCGGCATCGGTGAGATTACCAATCATGATGGCGACGTTGCCTTTGTAGTTCGCCAGCTTCGCCAGCGCTTCCATCTGCAATGTGCCGGACTCCCGCTCGTCCGAACCGACAAACACCACGCCAGGGGGTAACGTTTTGTCCCCCGGCGTCCGGTTCACATACACCAGCGGCATCCTGGCCTGCTGCGCCATCTTCGTCAGCTGCGGGGTGCTGGCGGAGTCCACGGGGTCAACGATGATCGCGTCCACGCCGGAGGCAATGAAGCTCTGCACCTGATCGGCCTGGCGCCCGGTGTCGCCGCGGGCGTCTTCGAACTGCACCTCGACCTGGCGGGCATGAGCTTCTTTCTCAATGGACTGACGAATAATGGTGAGAAAGTTTTGATCGAAGTAAGCCATCGAGACGCCGATCTTCTCCGCCAATGCCGAAGCGGAACTGGCCAGAAGGCCAACTAACAGGATGATGTTACAGTGCTTCATAGCATGCCCTCAGAGGTCGAAATAAAATTTTCAATATAAAATTAAACGGTATATTTAAATCATTTTCAGACTACGAAGGGCGTAGAGTTCTTGCAATCATGATGTAAAGAAAATGTTGCCATGCGCACACTTTATTTCACCGCCTCACTCACCGAAGGCCCACCGGTTGCGGGTCGCGCAGCGGGCGGTGGCGCCGGCTGTTTTCGCTTCAGCAGGGCATACTCCACGATCAGCTGTTGCAGATGCAGTTCGGCGAGACTGCCGCGGGCGGCTGGCCAGGGTTGACCTGCGGGGAGCGCGGCCAGCTCGCGCAGCTGCTCTTCCAGCGGAACGGCGCGGTTAAGCGACTGAATGATGGCAAACACCGCCGTTTTCAGTTCGCTCACCGTCAGGTACTTCCCCTTCTGCTCGTCGAGGGCATTGAGCTGATCGGCGAGCCGTTGCAGCTGACGCATGCCCTCCGCCCAGCCGGTGAGGTTTTCCGCGGGCAATGCCGCAGCGCTTAGCTGCCGCTGCCACTGCTGCGCCAGGGGCTTTGCCTGTTCCGGCCAGCGGCTCAGGGCCAGCTGGACCAGCCGGTCGCCGTAGCTTATCGCCCAGTCCGGCGCCAGCTGGGCGAGATCGTCAAGCTGGCGCTGCGCCTGGCGCAGATCGACCGGCGCGTGGGGAGATGCCCCCGGGAGGTCCGCTAGCGGCCCGGCCTGTTGCGTCATCACAGTTGGCGGCAAATCGGTCTGGCGCAGCGCCAGCCATCCACCGACGGCGATGCCCGACACCGCCAGCATGGTGACCATTCCGGCGATAAATGGCTTCCAGCGCGCCGCGGCGACCGGAGTCGATGCCATCCCTGGCGCGGGCCGCTTTGCTGGTGAAGACGGAGCCAGCGGCTCAGCCTCTGGTCTACGTTGTCGTTCTGGCGCTGGCTCAGCCTTCGCAGCATCCTCTTCGCTGACCAGAGCGTCGGGAAGTGCCGCCTCAGACATCGCCACCGGCGGCGCGACGGGAGGCGCTGGCGCAGGGTCGAGGTTCTCGAAGCGGGTTGCCGTGCTGCGCAGCAGCGCCCGCAGGTCACTAAGCGGGTTTTCAGGCGCGATCTCAAGGCGCTGGAGCACCGCGTCGAAGGTTTGCAGCGAACACTCAGCCTGGCTAAGCGACGCAAGATCGTCCGGGGTGAGGTTCAGGGTGCGGATCACCTGCCGCAGCCGCTTGCTCAGGGTGCGGAAAATCTCGGTGCGGGCCGGGAGCGTCTGCGGCCACAGGTTTTTACCCTGGTGGGCCAGCAGCGTTTCCAGCAGCGATAGCCCCTCGTTGATCCCTGCCAGGCCGTCCAGCCTGGCGCGGGCCAGCGTATACCAGGCGACAGTCTGCAGATCCGCGCCGTGATGCTCCAGCAGCGCACGGGCAAGCTGCTCGGCATACGGCCAGTTAATATCCGGCCGCGCCGGGTGGCTGAGCTTGTTCATTTCCGCACGCAGGGCAATAAAATCAGCCAGCGTGCGTGGGTCGCCACCGATTTTATAGCGGCGGTCTTTATGTGTTGTCATCATGATGTCTTTCAGCGAGAGATTAGAGGGCGGAGCGGGCGTCAAGGTACTGCTGACGTTTAAGGTGGCGGATCAACACCCTGCCTTCAGGCATAAACTCTGTACCGTAACGTACCAGACCGATATCCTTCAGCTCAGCATCAATGGCATAGCGCAGTTCGCCGGGCGCATCCTGATCGAGCATCACCACCGCGATCCGCTGCAGGCGCGGTTCGTATTTCAGCAACACCGCCGACAGCGTGCTCATCAGCTGATGCGCCGACGCCGGCATGCCCTGGAGGATAGCGGTCATATCCGGCAGGCCGTAGTCCGGCAAATGCGCCAGCGTTCCGGCCCGACAGTTGAGGATGCGCTGCATGTTATCGAGCACCGACAGGATGACCTGATCCGTTTCGCTGACGTTGTTCAGGTCCAACCCGCCGGCGAAATTGCCGTAGAGGATGTCGTACAGGGAGGGACGAGGCATTTCACTTCTCCTTAAGCGGGTGCAGCGTCAGTTGATTTTGGCTGGCTTCGATAATGCGCGGTCTCGCCGGGTCGAGATCGTCCCGGGTGAGTACCAGCCGCCAGCTATTTAGCGTCAGGTCTGGATCGATAAACATGGCCGCCACCGCCACAAACTGCGCGCTGTTTTCCATGGGCATATCAACGGTCACCGATTCGCCCGGACGCAGGCGAATATCTTTTTCCGCCACCCGGTCCGCCTGCAGCGCCTGGCCATCGCCGGCAAACAGCGACGGGTAGTCAGTATTGTCAAACGCCTGCCGGTCCTTCAGCTGGTAAATACGCACCACCGTCGCCAGGGAGGCGCCTTTGGCGTTGTTATTCACGCCTTCCCGGGCGCGAAGATCCAGATGAAGCGTTTTCACCTGGGGGTAAAAAATAGACTGGGTCACGGAAACGGCGCCGTCTTTTACGGTCTGCGTCAGGCCGCAGCCGGTTAAGAGGGTGACCATGAGGAATGCCAGTAACGTGGCGGAGGGTTTAACTGCGGTAATCGCCATCTTCATCGCTCTCCCTGCGGTGGAGGTTTTCCCGGACGCGCTGATAGCGCCCCAGATAAATCGTGATCCTGTCGTCAGCCTGCTTCTGCGCATCCAGCGGTTGCAGCACAGCCGTTCTCCCGAGCTGGACGGCATGCGCCTGCTGGCAGCAAAGTTGCGCATTCGGCAGTAAATGGCGGGCGACGCAAAGCTGCAGCCGCACGTCGAGATGAGATCCGAGCCAGACGTGCAGGAGCGCCATCAGGTCGCTGAACAGTTCGCCGCCGGGCAGCCAGCCGCGGACCTCATCAGGCTTTTCCGTCGCCAGCTGCAGCAACACCTGACCGTTCACATCCGTAGCGTGAGTTCCCATCACTGGCCGATGTTGCAGGCTAACCGGCTGGCGGACGCTCATCGCTAACGGCTGCGACAAGGGGATCCGGCAGGGATCGTGGTGGTACACCGTCGCCCGGGTCCCCGGAGCCAGTAGCGCCACCAGCGCCTCCATGCCTTCCCCGGATCTCCCCGGCAGCATCATTACCGGCAGCAACGCCAGAAATCGCGACAGCGGCGCTGCGGCAACGGCGGCACATCCCGGTATACCCAGCCCCGCCAGGCCCAGCAGATACTGCGAGGTGTTGTCCGTGCCACCCGCCCGAAAGGTTGCCGGGTAGGAATATTTGCGCCAGATACGGTAATACTGGACGATCAGCCGATGGTTAAAGATATCGAGAAAATCCTCGGTCGCCTCGACGCCTTCCCGCCGTTGCGCAATGTCATCGCTATAGTGGGTCGGCAGCGGGGATTCCACGCCGTAGAGTCCCATAAAAGCAACGCGCACCGTCGGCAGCCGGGACGGTTCGGGATCGTCCATTCCACGGATTTCGCCGGCCGGGAAACCCATCCCCGGATGAGGGCGAAAGCGTATGGGTTCATCACCTAATAGCCAGCCGCTGCCGATGATCGGCGCCTTCGGCTGGATCTCCTCCAGCAACTGGCAGAAGCGGTAAAAATTCATGTACGGCAACTGAGGCCGGAGCTGCGCCATCAGCCGGGCAGGCGCAGACTGTGATTCTCTTTCCACCGGATACATTTCCCTTCAGGTTGAACAATGAGCGTTAGCTGGTTGAACTGATTCATATCGGCATACAGCGCGAAAAAGCGGTTGAGCATGTCGCCAAACAGATGGACATCCCCCATGCCGGTAAATCCACTGCCGTCGAGCGTCACTTCGATATCCAGCCCGCGCAGCAGGAATCCCTGTTCGAAACGCTGAATTCGGTGATGGCTGACCGCCAGAATGGCGTCCAGACGACGGTTATTGAGCTCATCCTCCCGCCAGTTGTAGAGCGACAGCGTACCGCGCAGTACCTCGGCGCTGCTCATCATGTTGAGAAAACGGGTGCCCAGATGGCTCATGACCCGCCAGTGGTAGCGGTCTTCCGCCGGGGGATATGCCGGCAGCGTGGGTTTACAGAGATTACGGACGGTAAGCGGCGTGGCTGATATCGACTCACAGCGATCCAGCAGCGTGCTCTGTAGCGCCCGGCGCGGCAGCTGGCCGTTAGTGCCGGTGATGCGCAAGGAGACCGTTTCCCGCGCCAGCGCCCGGTCAGCCTCCCATTGCTGTCCGCCGAGGATAAGCCAGGTATCGTGCATGCCGGTGACGCCCCGTTTGACGCGGGTGTGGTAGTAGCGCTCCGGCGCATGGCGACGCATCATTCCCCCCTGGTGACGAAAGCGGGTGAAAGGCACATAGCGCGCCTCCCCGGTGCGCCCGGAGCCGGTCACGCTGTCGACAGAATAGATTTCGGTATGCCCGTCCTGCAGGCGCTTCGGACGCAGGAGGTATTCGCTCTCCAGCCCGCTGATGGTCAACGGATCGGCCTCGAGGGTAAACAGGTTAATCACCGGCACACAGTGCAGGCGCAGGCTGCTTGCGCTGACGGGTAAATCGCTTTGCCAGACCTCGCTGAACACCACCTCAAGCGTGAAATCCGATATCCCCGCCGGCAGGGTGATGTTTTCGAGGCCATTTAGCTGCACGAACATAAATTTTTCGCGAAAGGTGAAATACTCGAGCAGCAGCTGATAGCCGCTGAAAGCGCTCTCCCCCTTCGGCCATAAACGATCCTCCTCGCTGAATCCCCCCGGCGAAAAATAGCCGTCCAGACTTACCCGCTCCGCCTGCCCTGGCAGACGCAGGTAAATCGCGGCCTGGCGTCGGGTCAGCCACAGATGAAGAGCGCTGCCGGTAACGGCGTCTTCCCCCAGGTACAGCGGCAGGCGGCGGAGATCGGTCTGCGACCAGTCTGCCAGCTCGCTACAGGTGAAGCGTAGCCGCAGGACCGAACGTCCGTCCGGATCCGCCGTCATCACCGCCTCCTCTATCGCCAGCGGATTAAGCGTCAGATCGCGGGTGGTTCGGTACCGGCACACGGTATTTTTCGGCCCCAGTGGGCGGGAGCTTATCTCAAACCCGGCGGGCACCGTTTCCACCATCTTCATCGCCGGCAGCGTTGGGGTCAGCGCCACGATCGATAACGACGGAATGGTGCGCAAATAGTGCGGCCACAGCATGCTGACCAGCCCCTCGGTCAGCTCCGGCAGATCATCATCAATTTTTTCGCGCAAGCGACCTACGGAAAAGGCAAAGCCTTCAAACAGGCGCTCAACGTAAGGGTCCGGCGTACCGGCTTTATCGAGATCCAGCATCGCCGCCCGGTCGGGGTGAGCCTGCGCGAACGCTTTTGCCGCCTCGCGCAGGTAGCGCATTTCAGCGTCAAAATATCGCAGGGTTAAATCGTCCATTATGACTATTCCATTATTCGTCTTCAGGGAGACACGCAGCATGGCTGCGCGGGCAGATTAGTTGGCCGCCGGGCGGCCATGAGCAGAGGAGGCCCGGCGTCGCAGGTCAACGCCAATCAGTGAGGGAGGCGGTTTCAGTATCCCTCTTCGCCGGGTATATCGTCGGTCAGCGGAACACGCTCAGCAGGCGCGCGCACGCTGAATATCGTCTCAGGTAGCGTAAAGTTTCGCAGGGCCAGCAGCGCCAGCGGTCCTTCCCCCGACTCGGTGCGCAGGGTGTAGTTCAGCGACAGACCATCCGGCGCTTTCCAGCTCAGGCTCCAGCTGCTGCTCGTTCCGGGATAAGCGCTGACCACCGCCTTATCCAGCAGGCGGATCCAGCCCCAGGCGCCCGGGAAATCGCCATACTGGCGGGTGCCCGCCCGGGTACTGATCCAGCTCAGACTAGCGCCCGGCGCTTCGGTGTCGGCGGGCCAGCTGAACCGCCGCCAGGCCGGCATCTGGTTCATGTAGACAAGTTTCTGGCTGTCAATCACCAGCTCCGTCTGCATCACGCCATCCGCCGTGCCCGGACGTAGCGAAAAATGCAATCCCGCTTCGCCATTGGCGAACGCGACGTCGGAGAGATGGCTCAGGGTATTCATCGCCTGCAGAAAGGCCGGGTTAAACGTCAGTCCTTGGGCATTGATACTGTCCGCCATCCAGCGGCTCCCCTCTTTATGTAGCACGCCATTCAGCCGGGTCTGCAGAAAGCGAGCGATGCGCCCGGTCTCGCTATTGAGATATTTTGCCAGCAGCGGGAGAGAGACTTCACTGCTGGTATTTTTAAAGGGGTAGCGGCCGCCAAAAGCGCGATTCCAGTCCTCCACCACCGCGCTGCGCCACTGGGCGTTGAGACTTTCCGCCGCCGGCGTCAGCACCTGCTGCCAGGCCTGCTCCATCGGGCGAACAAACAGCGTCTGTCCAAAACCACTCCACTGCTGGCCCAGTCCCGCCGCCACCAGGCTGCCGTAGTCGCGCGTTTCGGTTAAATCCACTGCCTTGCCCTGGAACACCGTCTGCGCAAGCAGGCGGGTCATCGCCTGCGGGTCGGTGGCGTTGGTGACCTGCTGCAGGCGCGGACGCACCTGGGTGACGCGGGTCAGGAAGGTCTGCAGGCTAAGACGGCTGGTGGACGCCCCGCCGTCGCGATTGTCCAGCAGCGCCAGTACGGGCCCGAAGGTGGCATCCAGAGGACCGCGCACGCCACCCTGCTGGTCGATGGCGGGCTGCCCGTCGCGGTTAAACAGATTTTTCGCTGATTTGACAAGCTAATCGGCAATAGCTTCCCCGGTCTGGCCGGTTCGCCCCTGCACGCTCAGGGTGTTCATCAGCGCCACCAGCGGCGACTGGCGCACATCGGCCATCAGGGTCAGCTGGTCGATGGCATCGGAGAGGGTCTCCACGCGCTGCCAGCGTAAGCTGTTGAGAAAATCCAGCCAGGCGCCGCTGAAATCAGCGAAATAACGCTCCGCCAGCCGGACTCGCAAGGCTTCCGGCGACGCCGACTGCGCGGCAGGCTGCTTCGCGTCGCTCAGCACCCAGTCCATGTCATCGCGGCGTTCCGCGACCACTTTCTCAATGGCGGGCTGCACCGTCTCTTCCCAGGCTTTCCGGCTGAACATCCCCGGCACCACCTCATCGGTGGTGAACAGGCGCGACGCGTCGGTGTCGCCGGTCATGTCCGCCAGGTGCAAGTCCGCATACTGGTTCGCCACCTGCGCGAGCATCTTCTGATAAAGCGTGGACTCACTGTTGCGCTGGCCCAGTTGGCGAATTAACCGTGTGCGCGCCTGGCTGACCAGACCGTCATCGACAGGCAGACGCCACTGCGGATGCGACGCCAGGCTGGCAGCGTAAAATGCCAGTAGCGAAGGGCCGCTGCCCTGCCAGACGGCGTCCGCCACGCCGGAACGCTGCGGCCACTCGCGCATCAACGCTCCCGCAAACCACGCAGCATCCATTCTCTCCGGGCGGGTCAACATCAGGTACAGTTTCAACTGGTCGTAAGCGGTCTTCGTCATCTTCTCACGCAGCGGGCTGTCCGGCGGCAGCTGTGCGAAGGCGTTCAGCTGCCGCTGAAGGTGCGCTGCTGCCGCATCGCGCAGCAGCGGCTGCGCCCTCTCTCCGTAGCGCGGAAACAGCGCCGCCAGCAGGTCATCGTTCTGACTGAGGCCAGCGCGGGCATACCACGGCGCGCCGTGCTGCGAGCGGTATTCCAGTTGAGAAAGCGTTTTCTGTAACGCGGAGAGCGCATGCAGGCGAACGGCCAGCGGCTGTTTTCCCGCCGAGGCCTGCTGCACCTGCTGCTGTGCGGTCGCCACCAGGTGGCGGTTGGCGATAAAAGAGACTGTCATTGAGGCGGCCCAGAGTAACATCAGGGCAGCAGCGGCCACGCTCATCCCACGCATCCAGTCGACGCCCTGTTTGCGCGGACGTAGGCCGGCTGGCAACCACAGCACAGAGTCTGGTATCGTTTCCCAGCGGTTATCCCGTCCCCAGTGATGACTGACACTGCGACCAGCCTCTACTGATGCCTCACTAAATACCACCCCGGCCAGCGGCAATGGTCGGTATGGATTAAGCAGTATCGATAACGGTTCCACCACCGCTTCCGCTTCCCGAGTCAACTGGTCGGCCAGCGCGAGTAAAAAATTGTGCTGTGGTTGTCCGCATATCTGCTGGATGCCCTGCTCTATCAGTAATGGCGCCAGGGCAGTGAACTGTTCGGCAACTATTTGCGGCGTACAACCTGCGGGTAACAGGCAGCCTACAGGCTGAGTGATACGTCCATTTTTTTCGTTGCCCCCCTCATACAGCGACCAGACGTATAGGGGAAGTTTCCATCCAAGAGCTTCGTAGCGTAGCTTTAGAGAGTGAGACACATTGTCCATTTCATCTGGCGTGAGCCTGGGCTTCGTTCTGTTCATCGTTGTCAAAACGCCGTCAAAGCCCGATGTTACCCACACCATACCATCAGCCGGGCGATAACGCAGTTTACGCAGCGCTGTGAACCAGGCGTTATCTACCGCTGCCCCAGGGTCTCCACCCCACAGCAATAATGTACCCTGATCTTCCTGCCAGAGTTCCTGCGTGAGCTTTGGGGTCAGTTGTTCTACGTCTCTGACTGAGCCAATTATCAGCAGAATACGGACTTTGCGGGACCAGGCGCGTCCATACTGATAGCGCAGAGTCTGGCGAATTTCCCCCACCGTAATATGATGAGGAGGTGTCAGTGCCACGCGCCCTTCTTCGCCGGGTAAGACGTTGGCCTGCTGCGACTGCCGGCGATATAAACTCTCCTTCACACGGCGGGACATTGCAGGAAGGTAAAAAACAAATACCAACGCCAGACAGACCAGAACAAACGCCAGTACCTGCTCGCCCCGCGTATTGATATTCAGCATGCCGCCATAGCGGGTGATCCCCCCCCATATTGCAGCCATCCCGGCCAACGTAAGCCCGGCCAGGCCAAACCGGCCCAGGCCATTACCCGGTATATTCATCTTCACTCCCTGTGGTGATGGTACTGATAAAATGTTCCTGTTCGCTGGAAAATAACGCCAGCAGGGGCTGTTTACGGAGGCTGACCAGATCGGCTGCCAGCGCGGTCAGGAGCCAGGGCGCTGCGGGTCCCGGAATACCGCACCATTTTTCCAGCAGCGCGATATCTTCAGCTTTCCATGGGGTATGCATTTTGCCGCCCTGCGTGATAAGCGCGGCGCTTCTTTCCGTCCATTTTTTTGCGTCCCCGATAACGGAGGGCGTCTGGCAGGCGACAGTCTGGGTTTCCAGAAACAGGGTGATATCGTCTTCAAAGTTCGTCATATCTAAGGGCATAGGACGTAACAGCCGTGATGAGTGCGGCAGATGGTATTTTTGCGCCACATCATCGCTGGTCAGCAGCAACACGGCCAGCCCGTCGGAGTATGCTGTACCACCGTTGAGCTGGATGACCAGGAGTAGATTGACCGTCAGTACAGGCTGCTTCAGGCGCTCCTCCACTTCCGACAGTGAGAATGAGCCGGTAACGGTAATATCATCGGACACGGCGCGGCCAGGAATGTGTTCTTTCCAGAGATTACTGAAACTGCTGGTCAGCTCAGGCGAGGGATTATCCGTGATCAGGGTGACATGCAGCGGTAGCTCTTCCGGTAGGCACTGCACGCGCTCTTCTATACTGGTCAGCAGCGCATGCATCGCACTCAACTGCACGGGCTCTTCTGCCGGAAGGTAATTAATCCTGCGGGTAAGTCCGTATTGCTGAGGCCGCTCACTCCCCCAATGCGCCGCAGAAGTATGATCCGGCAACAGCACTGCACTGCCCAGAACGGCCAGCCAGCGCCCGGCCCAGTCTTCCCACCTCTGCTGTCCGTATTCCGCCTCTTTCAGCAAGAACTGATGCGCTTTCAGATCCCTGTCCCACAGGTAGCAACGCAGACAAAAAATCAGCAACCAGCATCCTGCAGGCATCAGGGATACCCACCAGATATTTATCACTGAGAGAATTTTTACGGTGCCGGAAGCATGGAGGATAAAGAGCAGGACACCGATAATCGCCATCAGTACACCGGCAAACAGCCATCGGGTCAGTGAAGGAGCCGATGGCTGCTCCATGGTCAATGCTTTTGTTCGTACCCAGCCCATTTTTTATCCTATCGCGCATTCCGGCGCGCCGGAAATCACCTGGCAACCGCACTGACATTTGCAGCCATCGACCACGATGGCTTTACCATCGGAAGACCATTCCGGCGCTCCCTCAATAATGGCATTAGTGCCATGTCCCGGAATCGGGCAGCTGACTTTATCCCCCACCAGCGCTACGGGCTTTCCATTTACAATCATGGTGGAGGATGCGGAAATAACAGCACCGCCGTGCGTGGTTTTATCGCCGAGTAATACAAAACCTTTGGACATTGAATTTCCTTTTATATATCAGCGATACAGTAATTATTAATTAGAATACTCAATCGCATCAATTTCAACCTAAAGAGTGAGGCAATAACATTTAATAACAGACAAAAACCGGCTACTCCTATCAAAGAAATAATAATAAACATAAAATAATATCTGGAATATCTGCACGCCTCTCTTTACTTAATATATACTTCTTCCCCCAGGTGATATCCCCTACATTAATAACTTTTCACTTCGAACGCCAATTGCCAGACGACCTTATATTCGCGAGATCCGCCTTAATTTCTATTGCATGCTTTATACAATAAAAAATACACTAGCAACAAAATAATCAGAATTATAAGAAAATAAAACAGACATTTTCTGATTAGGTGGCAACAGTGGGTATACCTCGCTAATACGACGACTATAGCTCTCTATCGTTTTGCGTTCGCCATAACCTATGGGAAATCCGAAGCGTTCGCGCATCCATCGCTGCGTCATTACTGATTCAAGACTAAATGGCAGCGGATTAGGAAATAACCAAGCCGTTTTTTTTCATCTTCTAACCGCAAAGTCACTTCCTCAAGATTTTTTCTGGTTATTGATAGAAGATAAAAATATTCCTTATCGCCTCATATCCAGCCTGAAAATATCATCACTAACAGTACTTTTTGGTTTTTTTGTAGGGAATTAAACGTTGATCATAAATATTCTAACAAGGTTTACCTAGTTGCTTCACAAGTGTTCGATATCAATATTCATTTGCCACCAAGTCGCTTTTTCTCCAGCGCAATATGAATCTCCTTTGCTCGCTCCGGTGGATAAAAAGTCACGGTTTCTGAAAATAAATCCTTGTTATAGGTAAATCCGACAAAACTATTTTGATGAGGCATAGGTAAGGTATATATCTCTTTTCCCCCCTATAAGCAGTCATAACAATTTTTGCTTCAACGTAAACCATCGGAAATCCTAGATAAGCCCGCACCCACTGCTGAGTCATAACTCGTTCCAGACCAAACGGCATAGGATTAGGAAACAGCCAGTCAGTTTTGGCTTCATCTTCAAACCTTAACATTTCTTCTTTCAGATTTTTAATGAGCACCACTTTTTTCCGTTGACAATCATCGTTGATGACGATGAATTAATTTCACTACTGTATATGATTTTACCATCCATTAGAAAAAAACCTTATATGTTGAACGCCACCGATTTTTTAAAATAAGATATAGCATCACACATTATTTATTAACGACACAACGAAATACATACTGCGGACCAACACCATATTTTTCATAGTCATCGTCTTTATCGATCTTCGGAACTGGCAATTTTGATTGCCTGAACATGGTTAAAGCGTACTGTCTGTCGCCGCCAATATATCCGCGCAGGACTTTTTTAGTACCCTGCGCAGGTCCCTGGGGATCGTTTACCGGAGAATGAGAGTAATAATCTGCTGCATACCAGTCATTAGTCCATTCAGAGCCACTGAGCCCCATATCATACAGACCCAGGGGGTTTGGGGGATATTTGCCTACTGGGTAAAATGGGAAACCAAAACCATCTGTATATTTATCTAATTCATCTTTACCCGGAACATTTTTTCCAGGTAAATACTCACCATTATTTGTTGGAAACTGAAAGTATTGACCTCTGGATCTTGCTGCATATTCCCATTGCGCCTCTGTTGGTAAATCAATCGTTTTACCAGACCCCTTACCTAACCACTGACAATAGTCTTTTGCCTGTTGCCAGGTAACACCAACAGAATAACCTCCTTTTTGCAAGGATGGATAATTTTTTAAAAAAATATGGATGGGTGATTTTTTTCCCCCTGTTATTTGCAGATATTTATTATAATCATCGTTGGTAACTTTAAACTTTGATATCGAAAAATCACTTAATACAACCTTATGTAATACCTTATCATCCTGGTTTATGCTGAAAGGTAGTTTTTGACCGACTAATGGTCCAAAATCCCCCATTAAAAACTCGCCGCCCTGAACGGGAACCATGTCAGAAAGCGACTTAGCAACAAGCGCTTCAGACAGGGTTTCACGCTTGTCAGTACTCTTCTGGTCACACCCGAGCAGTAAACTGGCGGCAACAGAAGCAACTACGATTAATTTTCTCATCTTATCACCTCAGCCTTTGCATCAGGCAGTCATTGTCCCCGCCGGGTGCTGGTCGTCGATCATGGCAAGATATTCTGACATCAGGCTATCCGGGACAGGTTTAAATAGTCTCTCCGGTTTATTGGAACATTCATTCAACGCTGTTGCTCCGGTTAAAATGATATATGTCACCACCAAACGACATTATTTATTGATGACGCAACGGAAAACATACTGCGGACCAACACCATATTTTTCATAGTCACCATCAACTTCTTCTGGGAGTGGTGAAGCAGATTGTCTAAACATAGTCAATGCGTACTGTCTGTCGCCGCCAACATTCCCACGCAACACTTTCTCGGTCCCTTGCTCTGGTCCCTGAGGATTCTTTACCGGAGAGTTGGAGTAATAATCTGCTGCATACCAGTCATTGGTCCATTCTGAACCACTCAATCCCATATCATACAGCCCTAAGGGATTTGATGGGTATTTACCTACTGGATAAATGGGAAGCCCCATCCCGTCAGTGTATTTATTCAGTTCATCCTGGCTTGGGACATTTTTTCCTGGTGTAAACTCACCATTGTTAGTAGCAAACGGAAGATACTGACCTCTGGATCTTGCTGCAAACTCCCATTGTGCCTCTGTCGGCAAATCAATTTTTTTACCGGATTTTTTACCTAACCACTGACAATAATCTTTTGCCTGTTGCCAGATAACACCTGCAGGATAATCCCCCTTTAGCAGAGAAGGATGACGTTGTGCCAGTATATCCACAGGTGGATTTTTTTTATCTGTTACTTTCAAATAAATATTAAAATCATCGTTAGTGACTTTATATTTTGATATCGAAAAATCACTTAAAATAACCTTATGTAAAGTTTTATCATCCTGTTGTATGCTGAAAGGTAATTTTTCACCAACTAATGGACCAAAATCACCCATTAAAAACTCACCACCCTGAACGGGGACCATATTAGAGACCGATTTATCCACAAGTGCTTTAGCTGCTTTTTCACTCCCGGTGGTATTTCCCTGATCGCACCCTGTCAGTAAACCGGCAGCAACGGAAGCAACTACGATTAATTTTCTCATCTTATCACCTCAGCCATTGCATCAGGCAGTCATTGTACCCGTCGGGTGCTGGTCGTCGATCATGGCAAGATATTCTGACATCAGGATGTCAGGTATGGGTTTAAATGGCTCATCCGGGTCAACAAAAACCGGGAGGTTATTATGCAGTAAGGTGAGCTTTTCGCCATAATTGGTGTAAAAAATCAATTTTTGTTCCCCGATACCTAAAAAGTTAATCACATCTTTTTCATTCAGTTCTTTATTACCTTTCTTCTCCCCTGGTGACAACGTCAAATGCTGCATGACATTGTTATAATCTGCCTGACTTTGTATCCACTTCAGCGCCATAAACACCGCTTGTTTTCGCCTCTTTAGAGGACCGAGCTTCCAGCTGTTAACGGAAAAAAAATCATTATTCTGATTGCGAGGGTCAAGCCAGTCCACCCAATTCTGATCAATTAATGTGGCAATCACTGCCCCTTTTGTTTCCGGAGGGGTATATTTAAGCTGGTCGGGGTTTGACAAAATACTATTCATCAGATGAACGCGCTTATTTTCATCTTCAAGATCGGTTTCAATTCGTCGTAATATTATTCCCATATTCTTTAGCATGGCCTCCCCCGCCTGTATCCCTTGTGCCGCCATAATAATAGGAATTGCACATAAAGAACGGAAGGCATCTCCTGCCATCATCTGCTCAAGCTTCTGATAATCCACATTTCTCAGCATATAAAGAAAGCTCTTCATAAAAGCCGCAAAGCTGCTGCCATCAACTTCAAAACCGACTTCCCCTTTGGCTCCCACTCCCCAACATAAAGCCGCTTTACAGTAAATACGAAAACGTCCCTGAATATAGGTGATATAAAAAACCCCACTTCCCCCTGCGCCTGCCTGCACCGTCATCCCCGCTTCCAGTTTGGCTATCGCGGCAAACTTCTTCTCTTTATTGACAATGGGTTTGTTATCTTTCTCAACACCTATAGCTACTGGCGTATCATCAGGATGCGGGTCAAACCACTCAATGGCACCACTGATATTACCTCCCGCCTGAGCACCAACAAAAACACCAATTTCACCTCCCCCCTGTGCTTCAGGTATTGTTGAGGTCTTTAAATTCACATGCTGCTGTCCTGGTAACGGTGGGGCAGTCAGGGTTGCAGGGCGGCCTTTAATGCCATAGCCCTTTCCCATTTCTCCACTCCAGTCTACTGTCACCCCTAATTCAATTGCAGCACTGGCACCTACGCTACCTGACAATACCAGTTTCATGGCAAAACGCAGCGCTCCCATATTACAAACACCATCCGGTGTCTGTGGAGTCACTTTTTTCGCCGGAAATAAAAGGCTGACACCTAACCTGTCCGGCAGGTACAGGGCCGTTTCGGCCTTCGCCTCCCCCAGTGCAAAACTGGCATGACCTTCTATTTTGCCCTCCAGTTTTTTTTCTGACGGATTATATTCCGCTGATGCACCCGCTCCATGGCTGTAGCGCATCAGTTGAGCCTGCGCGCTGATATCAACATACTGGTGATAAACAGATTCGTCGACTTTACCATCCCCCTTTGGCCAGGTCAGAGATTTGTTCATTTCCTCTGCCCAGTGACTGACAATAACATTCGTATCGTCAACAAGATCGAATTTCAGTGAAACAGGTACGTTACTTAGTTGTTTTTTTAGTTCCGCTGTATCTATTTTTCCCTGACGTATGGTTTTATTCACCGGATTACCATTCGCATCCTGAGAAACAATAGTTTTGTTTTTATATTTTATGAAACTGGCTTCACCACTTTCTTTATCAACTTCGCTGAGCTTATATGTTCGCCACTGTTGTTTTATTTTATCGGAACGCACATAAGTTTTTTTGAATCCTTTCACTGTGTTATTTTTAAGCGGAATAAGTTCCATTATACCAATGGCAGTATCTTTCATTTTATCATTAAGCAATTCCCCCTCCGGAGGATTCGCTGTTAGTGACATAAGCTCTTTCCGCAAAGCCTGATTTGCTTTGTTTAAGGCTTCATAGGCTTTAGTGATTTCACTTTCAAATTTTCTTGCTGGCACTCTGCCTGCCTGAGTGATTGCTTCAAAATTAATATCATCAAGATTTTTTTGCGCCTGTTTCTGAGTTTCAAGCAAGCCAGACAGAAAATCATGCTCCTGTTCGATAATTTTAGTATCTGAAGCCGCCAGAAAAAGCAATGTTGCGCTACCTGGGTGAAAATAACATTCTGGGCCATACTTTCCTTTTACAACCGTTCCCGTCCCTTGTACCGATGTTTTACTTTTCTCTTCTCCGGTAGCCATATGCTATTCCTTCATTCTTTAAAGTAATTCTATATGCAGGGCATCAGGCAGGGCAGTATAAACTGCAACAGTTTTACCTTCCGCATCGGTCCTGCCTTCAAATACTTTACCTTCACCGGTTGTTATCCTGTACCGGGTAAAAGGTAAAATCTCCCCGGACTCTTCATCTTTTGCAGTAAAAAACTCACTGAAACCGACGGGAAGCTCAGGTTTGTTTGCATCATAATCAGCTGCGCCCATTTTCTGCACATTGGCCGATTTCAGCAGAATATTCCCCGGGCAGCCCAGCTCGATATTGCCACCACTTAGCCTGATATACGCTCCCGCACAGTTCACCACCAGTTCCTTCGCCGCCGTGATTTCCACTCGCCCTTCCACGCTGGTCACGGTGATATCCTTTTTCGCCGTCGCCTCCAGCGCATCATCCTGCGCCTGGATTTCCATCTTTCCCTTCGCCGCAAACAGCTTAATCCCCGCCTTTCGTGCCAGCAGGCTGACGGCTTCTCCCGCCGCTACCGTAAAACGTTTCAGCGCACTGATGTCCGTATTCTGCTGTGACACAATCCCCACGCTGGCGCTACCCGAAGACAACCGTACCGCCTGCGGACTGCTGATGCTCACGCCCTGCGGCGCATTCAGCACTATCCCCGGCTGCGCCAGCTCTTTCAGCGCATCGTTCAGCGTCTGCTGGTTGCCGGTATCCGATGGCAGGGCCTGAGCCGATTCCGCTGCCGACGCCAGGCTTTTCGCAATACCCAGGGCATTTTCAAGCTGCGCAATCGCCTCCTCCATTGCCAGCATCCTGTCGCCTGCCGAAGGCTGTTTATCCGCACTGATAAACACTCCCGCACCGGCCCGGATGCTCACCCATTTATCCGTACGCAGTTCCGCCCCCTCGCCCCGCAACTCCCTCTGCGCATCCACATTATGCCCCAGGTTGAGCTGCGTCTTGCCGCCGTAATCGGTGCTGAGCTTGATATGCTCCTCGCCGCGCTTGTCCTCCATTCGCAGCTTATTATTGGCCGGAGTACGAATCACATTGCGGGTGCTGTTTTTCTCCGTCACAGGGTCGACATGCCGCGAGTCGTGCAGCGCATGCGCAATGTACGGCCGGTCAGGATCGCCTTCGTGGAAAGCAATCGCCACCTCCGTGCCCTGGACCAGCGGGAAGTGAAAGCCGTACACGTCGCCGCCGTAGGGTTTGGCGAGACGCACCGGCATGCTTTCCTGACCCTGCCCTTTCTCCTCTCTGTCAGCGTCAAATTTCACCCGGTACAGGCCGGACGCATCCTGCCAGGCGTAGATATCATTCGCCTTCGCGCTGGTCACCCGCGCCGTCATGGTGCCAGTCACCTTCGGGCGCGGCAGCAGCGGCGGACGCCAGCACAATGTTTCGCTGTAGGGCACCGCCAGCAGGGACACCCGCAGCGCCTCCCGGCGGCTGGCGGTAAAACCGGTGCCGGTGATTAAAAGCGGATCCTGCACGGGCGCAGGCAGGGTCGGTGGGAGGCTGTCGGTAACGGTCAGCACCTGGGCCGGCGTCAGCCAGGCTGCCGTACTGCTCGCGGTAATCAGCGTCTGGCGAGCGAGAAAACGCTCATGGTCGAGACGGGCATAGAAGTTGGCGGTCTCCGCCTGCGGGACGATTTTATCGCCCCGCTCCCGGTGGCGAAGCTTATAGTGGTATACCTCTCCGTAAGTGATGCCTTCACCATTTCCCCGGGTCATATCCGCTGTTGCCGACTGGAGAACGCTCTGCGCATCGCGGGGGTTATAATCCCGGGTAGTGACGTTCGCCTCTACGACGTTATGCGTGATGCTCAGACCCCATATCGATTCCGTACCGCTGTCGCTCATCCCGGACGGGCTGTTAACCGGCAGTGTCTTATCGAACATCAGCGCCCGCTGCGCGTCGGCGAAGTGGACCACTTCGCTCTGGGCCTCTTCCTGCAGGGTGAAGAAATAAAATATCCCCACCTCTGCCAGCAGGCGCTGGATAAACGCCAGGTCACTCTCCTGATACTGATTAATTTGCTCGCGCCGCGGATAGTGTTGCTTGAGATTAAACTCATACTCCCAGTCATGCAGGTGATGTTCCTGCAATACCTGCTCCACCACTTCCGGCACCGATTTATTGACGAAGAAACGATGGGTGCGGAACTGTTTGTCCAGCAGCGAGAGGAAGGGTTCGAGGGTTATCATGTACTCTGCCTGGTCGGCAGAGCCACTGATACGCTCAAAATGCGTGACCACGCCATGCACCCGTTTGCATTCGGTCAGGCTCTGTAATATGCCGCCGCCCATCGTCAGCGTCGCCGGTTTGCTCAGTAACTGGCTGGCGTCGATATTTTTATCCGTGCTGGTGAAATAAATTGTCCAGAGATACGTTTCACTGAGTTTTTCTTCACCGCTGAATTCTTCCACATCCAGCGATGCAGTACATGACGGAATATCCAGCTGGTAACGGTTGAGGGTGGTGCCGGTAATTATTGAAGAGGTATCCATTATATTCCTGTTTTACTCCGCAGTAATGACCATCAAACATCGATTAACAGGCCATACGGTTTAATTTTGTTTAATGATAATCATCTCATTCTTCATAAATATATTTAAGTGCATATCGATATATCAGATACCCCACCAGGAGTTTCATTACTAAAAGGAAACCCCAGGGATATTTATTTTCACTTACTGAGAAATAAAAAAGCACACAGAAACCGGAGCCTTCAACGTTTAACGCTGCCAGCATTTCTCTGGCAATGTCCTTAGCGCTGTCGATGCAGATCTCCTTTATCCATCCCACTGTCCCGCACTTCACCCCCGCAGAGGCCCCACTTGCCGACAAGATTGACTGGCTGCAGGCACGCTACCGCCCATCGCTATTTCCTGTTTATCAGGGACCCGTAGCGCACAGGGTCAGGCAGGCAGATTGTTGTTGTTCAACGTCCTCGTTCGGGGTCGCGGATTACTCGGTTTCGTTTTTTAATGCGGCAGCCCCGGCTCCTGAGGTATTAGCCGTGCCCGGCGTCAGACAGGCGTCCTTCTGCGGGACCAGACTGATCTCCACCCGGCGATTTTGCGCCCGCCCGTCTGGCGTCTCGTTGCTGGCGACAGGACGACTTTCGCCGTAGCCCTGCACCGCAAAACAGCTCTCCGGCACATCGCCGGTATCGCGCATCCAGTCGCGGACCGCCTCGGCACGCTTCAGAGAGAGCTGTTGATTGGATCTATCGTTGCCGATGCTGTCGGTATGGCCTGCCACCACGATCAGCCAGCCGGGTTTCGCCTTAATGCCCAGCAGCGAGTTCACCAGCAGCTTTGTCGAACCCGGTTTCAGCGTCGATTTGCCGGTATCGAACAGCGCCATGCTATCGAGGCGGATCGTCTGCAGCCCCTGCACAACCTGCTTAATGACCGGACGCGGCGGCGGGGGCGGCGCCCAGTCATTGATCGCGGCTTCCACGAAGGGGATCAGCCGCAATCCCTGATACAACCCCAGCCGGTAACGCAGCGGCTCTCCCCGGCGCAGCCAGTCATCCAGCAGGCGGCTGTCGGCACGCAGACGCTGCTGCGCCTGCAGCTTCGGCGTCGGCGGCGCGCCGCTAAGGCGGTGGTAGACCGCCAGATGATCGCCGACGCTGCGCACGAGGCGCTGGTTGTTGATAAAGGAAGCCAGCATCGCCAGCGCCAGAAAGAGGAAGCCCATGCCAGCGGCAAGACCGGCAGCGCGCATCCGGCGGCTGACCCCGTGGCGGTGCGGCAGTGTTGACAGAAGAAGATCCGGCAGCGGGTGAGGACCTGGCGCCGCGGCGTTGCCCGGGGAGAGCGTGGTGATCCCGGCGATTTGCCGCTGCCAGAGGTTATTTGCCACCGCCGTCACCGGCGTCAGGCAGATGCCCATGGCGCACAGGTCCAACGGCGAAAGTTCCGCCTGGCGAGTGCTTAGTGGCCGGAAAAGAACGTTTTCTGCCAACGCCAGAATGCTCTCCAGCCACAGCGTATGATGCAGGCGTGAGGCAGAGCTGCCCTCTCGCTGCCAGTCGGCAATCGACTGGGGCGCTTGTCCCTTCTGCCGCACCTGGAGACCAGGCCGATCCGGCGTGACGGTAAACCAGCGGCTTTCCGCTGCCTGGCCGCCAGGCGGCGTCACCCAGAACACGCTCCACACCGGCGGCAGACCGTTTAACCAGGTTCGGCACTGAACAATACTCCGCCGCCAGTCGCGTAGCGACTGCACCAGGTGCTCCCCGGAGGGGTGGTGCTCCGGTACCACCGCCAGCAGCACGGAAACCTGCGATACCAGCGCCGGACGCGCCGCCGCCAGGTACTGCGCCAGCCGCGGCAACTGCTCCGCGCTTTCCCCCCGTAGATACCAGCCGAGGCGGGTTTCGCAGTGCGCCGAACGCCCGGGAAACAGACCGTCGGTATCCCCGCAGACCAGAACCACCGCCCCCTGAAAATCCTCGGGCGGCAGGACGATTTCCGGTCGCTGACGGCTGACTGCCCGGCGACGCTGACGCCAGAGCGCCGCGCTGCCCGCCAGCAGGATGCACAGACTGAATATCACCTGGTTGCCGATGGACAGCGGCCAGAAGCCCAGCGCCAGCCACAGGGCCAGGATGACGGTCAATATCGTAAGCAGACGCCGGGCGTTATCACGCATCTCTTATCCCTGCCCTGCTATCTGCGCCACCATCTGTGACAGCATGGAGGAGAAGGTCAACCACAGCGCCGCCAGCGCCACAATGCCAGCCGCCCAGCCGCACCAGTACATCCGCCGTCCGCTGCGCAGCCGGGAGGCACGAACCACCACCGGCGCCTCCTGGGTTATGCTGAACGGCGGAACCCGCGCGCCAAGCGCATGCGCTACATCCTCACGCCGTTCGTCATCCTGGGCGCGGTACTGCCCGACAAACCCCAGTTGCAAAGTACGATAGAAACAAGTCAGCACTGCCGCATCCGCCGTGGGCTCTCGCAGCAGCTGGCGGATCCGTTCCCAGAGCTCTTCCCCGGCGTTGAGAGTGCTGAAAAAACGCGCCTGCAGCGGATCCTTGCGCCACCTGCGCCAGCCATCATCCTGACTGGCGCGGTTGAGGACGCTCTCATCAAGCAGCGCGCAGTAGGCATAGAGCATCTGCTCAGCGCTGGCTTCACTGACGCCTGCCGCCGCCAGCGCCTCGCGCGCCTCGGTCACCCATCGACAGGCCTGACGATAGAGCGCCTCGCCGTCGGTCACCGGCTGGCCGCAGCGTAACTGACTGACCATCAGCCAGCCCGGGTAAAAGGTTTTGTTGATCAGATCGCTTTCAGAGATATTCATGAGCGCAGTACCGCAAAGAGTTCAAGTTTCACGTCGCCAAGCGATTCCGGGGTATAGAAGGTGCAGTTGCCAGCCTCCAGCATCGCGCGGGCGGCATCCGTGGAAAGATCCAGAGCGAAATATTGGTTTTCCAGACGTAGCGGAATGGCCGCCGGCACGTGGCTCAGCGGTTTGATCGCAATGCCGCTGAGGGCAATGTTGACGACCTCGGCGACATCATCATGGCTACCCGCCTTACAGAGCTGCGGAAAGCGGCTCTGAAGCTGGTGAGGGGGAAGTGAAGAACGCACCGACAGATAAAAATCCGCCCCCTCGCGCAGCCGTGCATCGTGCAGCCTCCCCCGCCAGATCTCCCGGTCAGCACCCTGCTCCAGCGCGATGGCGATCACCCTTGAGGGCAAGCTGACTTCGAGCAGCGTATCCAACGGGGCAAACAGCGGTGGGAATACCTGCTCCGGCGAGGCATGCCGGTAGCGGGGGATCGCGTCCAGATGATGTTCAAGAGAGAAGGTCAGCAGACTGCCGGCCAGCCTGGCCAGTTCACGATAGAGCAGCTCCGGATGGCGCGAAGGGTCCTGATGCAGCTCGCTGAGCACCGGCTCGGCGCTGTTCAGTGCGTTGAGCAGCCAGAACAGGGAAACATCCGCCACGGCAAAATCAGCCATCCGCGCATTGCTTTCACGGCGCATGGCCATGAGGCGTCTGCGTCGGGCCTGCAGGCGATGTAGCAGCTCGCCCAGCTCGCTGACCAGCGTCGGGCTTGCGGCCAGCGACAGCAGCGGCGGGATGAATTTCGGGTCAAAGATCCACTGCCCCTGGGCGTCGCGTACCAGACGCGCTACCGGGCAGGTTAGGAAGGCTGCGTTTTCTTCGATGGAGAGACGCAGCGTCAGCGTGTGCCGCAGGACGGCCAGCTCGCTGCGTTCATGGCCTGCCAGCTCCTGCACGGTCACCTGCTCGGCGCGCCAGCGGCGCGGGCGGGCGCTCTCCTGGCCGTCATCAAGATTGCCGCCGCTGGCGCTGAGCAGCGGCAGAGCAAGCACAACCTCCACGCTGTCCAGCATCACGCCCGATACATCGCGGACCGGTGGCAGAGTATCCGCCAGCTCGGTGTCAATCAGCGTTCCGTCGGCGAAACGAACGATCAGCCGGGTGGCGTTGAGCCGGGAAAGGGTGAGCGCGCTGGCGTCAAACTCCGCGCGCAATCCCCCCCACGGGTGGGCGAGCGCCATGCGGGAGACCGTATCGGCGACGTGCGCATCCCAGCGAGCCTGTTGCTGAAACTGCTGCGGAACCAGAAAAGCCCCATCGCGCCATAATGGGCGGAAAATCTTCATCGCACCTCCTGTGCCTTTCACTTTCATCTGTCTGCAGACAGGACCAAATGCCCGGTGGGATATCCTTCATATACCTTGCGTTCGCCTCAGCCCCTGCATTTGCTCTGGCCTGTTCCTCACTAGCGGTTTTTCTCCCGAACGTCGTTCGTCTCGATTGATTGCCTGCCGCTTCAAGGAAAGGAAATATCTCCCCTGCCCGCGAGAATTTCGAAATCAGATGGTATTTTTTGTTCAAGGGAGGTTTATCTTAAAGTGAAATAGCCAGGGGAGGTAACGCCTGGCCCTAAATAATATCTGAATTCAACCCAAGGATGTTTTATAACTCCTCTTCATTCCATTCACGCAGCTTATTCTATAAGCCGTCCATTTATTATTTCGCTATTAAATATTATTTATATTCACCTGCAAATAATAAAAAAACTCAACACTAAAATTGTCACTGCAGTAAATATGCCACCGACAGCGCCGGCGCCTGAATCTCCCCGGCATCAGAGAGATGCCTGCCCCCACCCGGCCATTGCCAGGCGCTGAATTACCCCGTATTTTGGTTTTCCGCTCCGCTGGGGGCGGGTATCAGGGCGAACGAGAGAGAGAAAATGAAACCGCTATTTGTCTATGGGACGCTCTGTCCCGGTCGCAGCAATGCGCATATTCTGGAGGCGATCGGGGGCGAGTGGCGTCCGGGTTACGTTACCGGTACCTTTTACGCGCGCGGCTGGGGCGCAGCCGCTGATTTTCCGGGGATCGTCCTCGACGCCAACGGTCCGCGGGTCAACGGTTATCTGTTCCTGTCCGACCGGCTGGCGGCGCACTGGCCCATGCTGGACGACTTTGAGGAGGGGTACGATCGGGTGCCGGTGGAGGTGACCACCGACGATGGACAGCAGGTCAGCGCCTGGATTTATCAGCTCCAGCCCCGGGAGTAATCCCCGGCCAGTCTCGCGCTACCGGGCACAGCGGCCCAGTACGTCCGCGGGTCTGGCGTCGTTTCCGCCAATGCAGGTATACTTGCCAGATGTTTCCTAAGCTTCAGATACGCAAATGACAAAACTTACCTTACAAGAGCAGATGCTCAAAGCCGGCCTGGTCAGCAGCAAAAAAATGGCCAAAGTCCACAGAACGGCGAAAAAATCCCGCGTGCAGGCCCGTGAGGCCCGGGAAGCGGTGGAAGAGAATAAAAAAGCCCAGCTGGAGCGCGATAAACAGCTCAGCGAGCAGCAAAAGCAGGCGGTGCTGGCGAAAGAGTATAAAGCTCAGGTCAAGCAGCTGATTGAGATGAACCGCATTACGGTCGCCCGGGGCGATATCGGCTTTAACTTTACCGATAATAATCTGATCAAAAAAATCATGGTCGACAAGACCACCCAAACCCAGCTGATTAACGGTCGCCTGGCGATTGCCCGCCTGGCGGTGGACAACAAACCTGAAGGGGAATATGCAATTATTCCGGCGATTGTGGCTGAGAAAATTGCCCAGCGCGATGCCAGCAGCATCGTGTTGCACAGCGCCCTGAGCCAGGATGAGCAGGATGAAGACGATCCGTACGCCGACTTTAAGGTGCCCGACGACCTGATGTGGTGATCGCGGGCTTCCGGCGGCAGGCGATCAGAACGAGCTTGCCTGCTGGATATGCATCGGCTCGCGACTGACGGGGTGGCGAAAACGCAGTTCGCTGGCGTGCAGCATCAGCCGCGGAGCCTGTTCCGTGCCCGGCAATTCCCGGCCGCCATACAGATCGCAGCCAAGGATCGGATAGCCCAGCAGCTGACAGTGGATCCGCAGCTGATGGGTGCGCCCGGTCTCCGGGGTGAGCGCCACCCTCGTCAGCGCCAGCGCCCTCTCCCCTTCCCGCGTCTGGTACATACGGTCAATTACCCGGTAGCGCGAACGCGCCGGTTTGCCGTGCCGGGCGCAGATCGACATGCGCGGGAAACGGGCCGGGTCTTTGGCGATCGCCGCCTCCACTATCCCTTCATCTTCCGGCAGATGGCCGCACAGCAGCGCCGTATAGACCTTACCCACCGTGCGCTGACTGAACTGCTGGCACAGCGCGGCGTTAATCACCTTGTTGCGGGCGACCACCATCAGACCGGAAGTGCCGAAATCAAGGCGGTGTACCAGGGTGCAGCCCGGAAAGCGCTGGACCAGTCGATGATGCACGGAGTCGAGGTTGCGCGGATCTTTGCCTGACAGGCTCAGCAGCCCGGCAGGTTTATTGATCAGCAGCAGGTGTTCGTCCTGATACAGGAGGGTTATCTGCTCGCGGCACGGCGGAGCGACAAAGGTATCGATAATGGTGGACATCAGACGGCCCGAAGAAGGAGTGGCCGGCGATAGTAACCCATTTTGCCCGCCGGTACGACGCTGGCGCACGATCCGCCCTCGCGGCGGCGTCATTTATCACCCACACTTATCGCAAAGGCATGGTCTGCGCAGGCAATGTGCTTTACACTGCGCGCTGCAAAATTTGAGTTAACCAACGAGTAAGAACGGTAATGGCGATGAACGGAACAATCACAACGTGGTTTAAAGATAAAGGTTTTGGATTTATCAAAGATGAAAACGGCGAAAACCGGTATTTTCATGTGATTAAGGTCGCCAATCCCGATCTCATCAAGAAAGACGCGGCGGTGACTTTTGAACCTACCACCAACAATAAAGGGCTGTCGGCCTACGCGGTGAAGGTCATTCCGGAAAGCAAATATATCTATATCGCCGGCGAGCGGCTGAAGCTGACCTCCATCAAATCCTATGTGGTTTACCGGGAAGAAGAGCCGGTCGAGACCCGTGTGGATAAAGAAAACGCGGTGCTGTCGGTCGGGCTGCTGATGAACAGCATCCGGCCAAAATCCACGGTGCAGCCGGGAGAGATGCGCTCGGTGAAAAAGCTGGCGATCACCACCTTTCAGGGGACAACCCTGATCTTCTCGGAAGACGAAATCGATATCGATGCCACGGTAAAACTGCTCAAGGTATGACGACCCGGCGTGCGGTCAGCCGCGCGCCCAGTCACCTGCCGAGCCGATTTTCGTCGCCATCGCCCCTCACCGGACGGGGCGAGGCGCCAGACAGCCGATAAGGATGCCGCCGCCATGCCCGTAAATTTTGACTTCAACGATCTCTATGCCTTTCGCGCCCTGATGGAGTATGGCAGCTTTCGGCTGGCCGCAGAATCCATTTGCCTGTCACAATCGGCCCTCAGCCGCCGCATCGAAAAGCTGGAAACCGCGTTAGGCAACCGGCTGTTCGAGCGCACCACCCGCCGCGTGACCCTTACGCTGTATGGACAGAATTTTGCCGAACGTTCGGAGCAGCTGCTGGCCCACGTCGAGACGGTGCTGGCGGATATCAGCCAGGTCAGCAAGGCGCGTACCGGGCTGGTGACAGTGGCGACGGTACCTTCCGCCGCCTACTACTTTATGCCGGAAATCATCCGCAGCTTTCAGGCGCGCTTTCCCCAGGTGCGTATCCGGCTGATCGACAGCAGCGCCGGGAATGTCATTGAGGCGGTGAGCAGCGGACAGGCTGACTTTGGCCTCTGCTTTGCCAAAAACCTGCCGGCCAGCATCGAATTCACCCCGCTGGCCGACGACCGCTATGTCGCCGCCTGTCGGCACGACCATCCGCTGGCGAGCAGGACGCACCTCAGCTGGCAGGCATACTTTGAACAGGATTATATTGGCCTCGATCGGGTCTCCGGCAACCGGACGCTGCTCGACAGGGAGCTGGCGCATCTGACGCCGGCGCGGCCAAGCATTTGCGAAACCCGCCACGTCACCACGATGCTGGGGATGGTGGAAGCGGGCATCGGCATTGCCGCCGTGCCCGCGATGTCGATGCCCGCCGGGGAGCATTCCGTTCTCCGCGCCGTACCGCTTACCGAGCCGGTGGTCACCCGTACGGTAGGTCTGATCCGCCTCAGCGGCCGTATTCAGTCCTACGTGGCGGCAGAGCTGGAGAAGCTGATTATTGAACAGTATCCTTCTGGCTGACCGGCGCGGCGGCAGCTACGCTTCGCATACCGGTGGCGTGGATGGTCTCCTGCGCCGCCGGTGAGGCCAGATACGTCAGCAGCGCCTTTCCTTCCTGCGGGTGGTCGGCGCTGACGGTCACCGCCCCGGCAAAGCGGGTGATGTACTGCAGGTTATCCGGCAGTTCGCCGACAAAGGTCACGCCGGGCACCGGCAGCAGTTCGCTCACCTGCTGAAAACCGATCGCATACCGTCCCTTCGCCACTTCCGAGGCTACCGGAATACGCTCCACCATCTGCGCTTTGCTCTGCATCGCCTCATCAATGCCCAGGCGGTGGAACAGCGTCGAGCTGACATAGCGTCCGCTGGCGCTGTCGGAGTACGCGACCGACGGCGCAGCCAGCAGCGCCGCCCGCAGCTGGTCTGCGCTGCGGATAGCCGGCAGCGGCGCTCCCGCTTTCACCACCACGCCGATGGGCGAGTCGGCCAGCTCCCGGCGCGAATCCGGTTGCGTACGGCCCGCTTTCTCGAGGCCGGTCAGCGCGTCGCCGACCATAATCACCACGTCCGCGTGTTCGCCCCGCGCCAGGCGGTTAGGGATCGCCTGCGGCGTTTTCCCCATCGACGGCCCGGGGATCACCACGAGGTGGTTACCGCTTTGTTTTTCCCATGCCGGGGCCAGCTTTTCCAGCGCCGCTTTGAAGCCGCCGGAGATCATCACGGTGACCTCAGCGGACAGCGCGCTGCCGCCGGTGGCGGCCAGCAGCAGCGTGGCCAGCAGGGTTCCTGTCGTTTTACGCATCATCATCTCCCTGATTAACGTGCCGTCTGCAGCGTAACGGCGCTGCGGCGATAGAGGTAGCAAGTGGCCAGCAGGCCGCAGACGGCGGCAAAGCTCATCCAGTAGCCTGGGGAAGCTTTATCACCGGTATATTCAATCAGCGCCGTGGAAATCACCGGCGTGAAGCCGCCAAACACCGCGGTCGCCAGGCTATAGGCCAGCGAGAAGCCTGCCACGCGCACTTCGGCGGGCATAATTTCGGTCAGCGCCGGGATCATCGCCCCGTTGTACATGCCGTAGATAAAGGACAACCACAGCAGCACGCTCAGCATCATCAAAAAGCTCGGCGCGTTCGCCAGCATGGTCAGCGCAGGCCACGCGGTAGCCAGCGCCAGCAGGGTCATGGCAATCAGCACCGGCCGGCGGCCAAAGCGGTCGGACAGCGCCCCGCCCACCGGCAGCCAGAAGAAGTTGGAAATCGCCACCAGCAGCGTGACCAGCAGGCTGTCCGAGGCGCTGAGCATCAGCACTTTTTTGCCAAAGGTCGGCGCATAGACGGTGATCAGATAGAACGCGGTGGTGGTCATCGCCACCATCATCATCCCGGCGATGACCACCTGCCAGTTCGCCAGAAGGGTGGCGAATACCTGGCGCATCGCCAGATGATGGCGGCGGGCAGTAAACTCCTGGGTCTCCTCCAGCTTACGGCGCAGCACAAAAATGAACGGGACGATCAGGCAGCCGAAAAGGAACGGAATACGCCAGCCCCAGTCGCTGATGGCGCTCTGCTCCAGCACGGCGTTGAGGGCAAAGCCCATCGCGGCCGCCACCATAATGGCGACCTGCTGGCTGCCCGACTGCCAGCTGGTGTAAAACCCTTTGCGGCCCGGGGTGGCGATCTCGGCCAGATAGACGGATACCCCGCCCAGCTCAGCGCCGGCGGAGAAGCCCTGCAGCAGGCGGCCGATCAGCACCAGCAACGGCGCCCACAGGCCAATGGCCTGGTAAGAGGGGATCAGCACGATCAGGAAGGTGCCGGTGGCCATGATCGACAGGGTCACGATCAGCCCTTTGCGCCGCCCTACCTTGTCGATATAGGCGCCAAGCACGATGGCGCCGATGGGCCGCATCAGAAAGCCGGCGCCAAAGACCGCGAAGGTCATCATCAGCGAGGCGAATTCACTGCTCGCCGGAAAAAAGGTATGTGCGATGTAGGTGGCATAAAACCCGAACAGGAAAAAGTCGAACTGTTCGAGAAAGTTACCGGACGTGACGCGCAGAATGGCGCCGAGCCGGTCACGGGTACTCATCAGTGAGGTTGTCGAATGCATGCAGGTCTCCAGTTTGTTATCCACGCGTTGTCGCGCGCCTGTTGCTGAAGACTGAAACAGAACCGGGAATGAAATAAGCGTAATAAACGCATCCATTGATGCAATTTACGCATAAATAACATTTAACTAATTAACATTACTTTTATATACAATCATTTAACACTCTCTGCGCCATCAGCGTCGACGGCAGGGATGAAAAGGTGAGTTTTCCGTTTTGTGACCGAGGCCAGGGTACGCCGCTGCGCCCCGGGCGCCAGGCGGTAAAAGACATACCCGGCCCGGCAGGGTTAACGCGACGCCGAGCGGCGAGATGTTAATAATCCGGACGTGACCTCAGGGCGCCGGCGCCGCGGCGGCGTTCCCCAGCGTCTGCAACAGGGAGATCAGCCAGCGGGTGGCCTCGCGTTTCCCGCTGCGTTTGTGGGCGTAAATCTTGACGTCAAATGGGGGAACCGGAAACGGCAGCGGGAAAATGGTCAACCGGGCGGCGCGAGCCATCGTCTCCGCCGCCCGCCGGGGCAGCGCCATCAGCAGATCGCTCTGCTCAATAATAAAGGGAGCGCTCAGCATCGAGGGCGTTTTCACCGCCACCTGCCGCGAATAGCCCTGCCGCTCCAGCTCACAGTCCAGCACCCCCTGCCGCTCATTCCATGGGGTCACCACCAGATGACGGGCCGCAAGGTAGGCGTCCAGGGTGAGCGCCGTTCGGTCGGCCTGGCTGATAACCACATATTCGTCCCGCAGCCAGTTAATCTCCTCGAGATCGGGATGAGCTGGCTCGTCAGGGGTATTGAACCCGAGAGCCAGATCGACCTCGCCCGCCAGCAGCTCGGTCAGCGCCGGGCTGTGGGGCAGATAACGGAGCTCAAACCGCAGCCCGGGCGCCTCACGCTGCAGGTGGTGCATCAGCGTCGGAAAGACGCAGAACGCGGTGAAATCGGTGATCGCAATCTGCATGCAGTCGGTGCTGGCGGCCGGCACAAACGCCGCCGGCGGCGTCAGCTCCTGATTGAGAAATTTCAGCGCCGAAGCGATAGAGGGCGCCAGCTGGCTGGCATAGACGCTGGGACACATCCGGTGACCTTCCCGATAGAACAGCGGGTCGTTGAGGGCGCTGCGCAGCCGGGAGAGCGCATGGCTCAGCGCCGAGGTGCTCATCGCCAGCTCTTCTGCCGCCAGGCGCACCGAGCGGGAGCGATAGACCGCGTCAAAGACCGGCAGCAGGTTGAGGTCGATACGGCGCAGGACAGGATGCATAATATTCATCGTTTGCTGATTTCATTGCACTTAATTCTTTTCACAATACCGCTTATGCTCTGGGTCAGCAATTTTGCTTTCCTTCATACCATTCAGACAGGACGACCCATGAGCATCACGATCCGCCAGGCCACCCCGGACGACGCCACCGCTATTTATGACATGATTTATGAACTCGCGGTCTACGAGAAAGCCCCCGAAGAGGTGGTGACAACGGCAGAGGAGATCAGAGAGATGCTGTTTGCCAGCAGCAGCAAAACCGAGGCGCTGATCTGCGAGGTGGCGGGCAAAGCGGTGGGCTACGCCGTGTTCTTCACCAGCTACTCCACCTGGCTTGGCCGTAACGGCATCTATATGGAGGATCTGTACGTAACCCCCAACTATCGCGGGATCGGCGCCGGAAAAGCGCTGCTGAAAACCATCGCGCAATATGCTGTACAGCGTCAGTGCGGGCGTCTGGAGTGGAGCGTGCTCGACTGGAACCAGCCGGCGATTGATTTCTATCTGAGCATTGGCGCGCAGCCGCAGGATGAGTGGGTGCGTTATCGCCTCACTGGCGATGCGCTGCGGGCCTTTGCGGAGTAAAGCGGCTCGCCAGCAGGTCGGCGCCAGGCGGCGACCGGCTGGCCGCGGATCAGGCTTCGACCGCGCTATTCTGCAGCTGCGGACCGGCCAGCGCCAGACGCGCGCCCGCTTCGGTATCGCTGTACTGCTTAAAGTTATCCATAAACAGCTGAGCCAGACTCTCCGCCTTCTCCTGCCACTTATCCGCTGAGCTCCAGCCATTACGCGGATCCAGCACTGCGCTGTCGACGCCCGAAATGCTCTGCGGGATCGCAAGATTGAACACCGGGATCGCTTCATCGCGCAGCGGGCCGGTGGTGCCATTGAGGATCGCGCTGATGATGCTGCGGGTATCGCGCAGCGACAGGCGTTTGCCCTCGCCGTTCCAGCCGGTGTTGACCAGCCAGGCTTCCGCACCGGATTCCGCCATCTTCGCCGCCAGTACGCTGGCGTACTGGGTCGGGTGAAGCAGCAGGAACGCCGCGCCGTAGCAGGCGGAGAAGGTCGGCGTCGGCTGGGTAATGCCGCGCTCGGTTCCCGCCAGCTTCGAGGTGAAGCCCGACAGGAAATGGTACTGCATCTGCTCGGTGGTCAGACGGGAGACCGGCGGCAGGACGCCAAACGCGTCTGCGGCAAGGAAAATCACCTTCGACGGATGGCCCGCCCGGGACACCGGCTTGACGATATTGTCGATATGCGACAGCGGATAGGAGACGCGGGTGTTCTCGGTTTTGCTGCCGTCGGCGTAATCCACGCTGCCGTCGGCGCGCACCACCACGTTTTCCAGCAGCGCATTGCGGCGGATGGCGCCATAAATCTCCGGCTCCGCCTGCGGGTCGAGATTGATGGTCTTGGCGTAGCAGCCGCCTTCGAAGTTAAACACCCCATCATCGTCCCAGCCGTGCTCGTCATCGCCAATCAGTTGACGATGCGGATCGGTGGACAGCGTGGTTTTGCCGGTACCGGAGAGGCCGAAGAACAGCGCGACGTCCCCTGCTTCGCCGCGGTTGGCCGAGCAGTGCATCGACGCGATGCCTTTCTGCGGCAGCAGGTAGTTCATGACCGAGAACAGCCCTTTTTTCATTTCGCCGCCGTACCAGGTGCCGCCGATGAGCTGAATACGCTCGCTCAGGTTAAAGGCGACGAAGTTCTCGGAGTTCATGCCCTGCGCCTGCCAGTTGGCATTGGTGCAGCCGGCGCCGTTGAGCACCACGAAGTCCGGAGTAAAGCTGGCCAGCTCGTCGGCGCTCGGCACGATAAACATGTTTTTGACAAAGTGGGCCTGCCACGCCACCTCGGTGACGAAGCGCACGCCAAGGCGGGTGTCCGGGCTGGCGCCGCACCAGGCGTCGATGATGTACAGTTTTTTGCCGCTCAGCTGGCCTGCGACCAGGCTTTTCAGGCTGCGCCACACTTCTGGCGATAACGGCTTATTATCATTGCGGCCGAGGCCGGAGTCAGCCCACCATACGGTGTCGCGCGTCTGCTCGTCTCTGACGATATATTTATCGCGCGGCGAGCGGCCGGTGAAGATGCCGGTATCCACTGCCACAGCGCCAGAGTCGGTCATTACGCCGCGGGCCGCGCCGGTCAGCTCAGGAGCGGTTTCATGTGCAATAAGCAAATCGTAATCAGGGTTGTAAAACAATTCGCCGCTTGCATTAATCCCCAGCTCCTGCAGAGCCATTTTTACTGATTCAATTTGTTGTGACATGGAACTCCTGACAAACTATTTAAGGTAAGAGGCCTGGGTTATTCATTGCTTTCGTCATCGTCGCCAGCTATTTAATAAGATAAATCCTGGGTAATGAAATAAAGCAATAAATAACCGTGAGTCGCGATTTCATATCGTGCTCATGTAGGGTCGCCGATACGCATTCATAAATCTCAACTTTCCAAAAAATGTTAACACCTGTCGATAATTATGTTAATTGCATAGTTTCTATGCGCTATGCTAAAATTGCATAGCCTTTATTGCGTTTTTGAGGACTGGATCGGTGTTGGCAAATCTGGAAGTTAAATGGCTGTATGATGTGATTGCTCTCGAGGAGTCACGCAGCTTTACCCTGGCGGCCAAAGCCCGCAATATCTCCCAGTCCTCGTT
Organism: Klebsiella sp. JN_Kp127; assembly: GCF_040062505.1. NCBI lineage: Bacteria > Pseudomonadati > Pseudomonadota > Gammaproteobacteria > Enterobacterales > Enterobacteriaceae > Klebsiella > Klebsiella sp. JN_Kp127. The sequence continues at coordinate 176,933 of NZ_JBEAHS010000031.1, read as the reverse complement.
CAGCCGACGCATCCAGTCGCTGGAGGCTTCCCTCGGATTCAGCATCTTCGACCGCAGCGCCAACCCCCTGCAGTTGACCAACCGCGGGAAAATTTTTGTCGGCTATGCGCGAAATATGCTCGACGACATGGATTTTCAGATCAGCCGAATTAAAGGTTTAAATAACACCACGCAGAAAATAAGAATCGACGCCGCCCCTTCGCTGTCGGTGTTATTGCTGCCGGAAATTATCGCCGGTTACACCGACCGTAAAAATAAGACTTTTCATGTTGAATCGATTAACGTCAACGACGCCGTATTTAACCTGAAAGAGGGTAAAAGCGATTTTATCCTCTCCTTCTATAATGAAGAATTAATGAACTATCCGTTTATTAATCATAAAATTTTTGATTCTTACCTGCACCTGGTCTCCCCCTGCGACGAACATGGCCGGCCGCTGTTTCATTTACATCGCGGCGTGCTGCCGCTGATGAAATACGCCAACGACAGCTATATGGGGCGCCAGGTGAACCAGGTCATCGACCGCACGCCGGAGATCACCTTCTCCCTCACCTTTGTCTCTTCCATGAGCGAGCTGCTCAAGCGCATGATCCTCAATGGCGACGGCGTGGGCTGGCTGCCGCAGTACTCCATTCAGCGCGAGCTGGACGAAGGGCGACTGACGATCCTCGATGAGAGCCTGTCGCTGCCGATCGGCGCCTGGCTCTACCGCTCCGGCTCGCGGCTTAACCAGGCCGCCGAACGTTTCTGGCAGCACATTAAAACCCGTAACCAACCGCGGGATTAACCCTCTCAGCCGCTGATCCCTAGATACGCCTTACGCACCTCCGGGTCGTTGAGCAGCGCCTGGCCGCTACCGCTCAGGCGGATCTGGCCGTTCACCATCACGTAGGCGCGGTCCGACAGGTTGAGGGCATGGCGGGCGTTCTGCTCCACCAGAAACAGCGTCATCCCCTGGGCCGTCAGCTCGCGCAGGATCTGAAATATCTGCTTCACCACCAGCGGCGCCAGTCCCAGGCTCGGCTCATCCAGCAGCAGCAGGCGCGGCCGGCTCATCAGCGCCCTGGCGATGGCCAGCATCTGCTGTTCGCCGCCGGAGAGGGTCATCGCCCGCTGTCCCCGCCGCTCTTCCAGCCGGGGGAACAGCTGGTACATCCGGGCCTTGTCCTCGGCCTGATAGCGGTTGCCAATGGCAATGGTCCCCATCAGCAGATTCTCCTCGACGGTCATATCGGGAAAGATGCGCCGCCCTTCCGGGGCCTGGGCGATGCCGTTGCTGGCGATAAAGTGGGTCGATTTCCGGCTGATCGCCTCCCCGCGATAGAAAATCTCCCCGCCGGCAATACGCGGCTGCCCGAAGACCGACATCAACAGCGTCGATTTACCCGCGCCGTTGGCGCCGATCAGCGCCACCGTCTCCCCCTCGTTGACGGTCAGGGAGACCTGCTTCAGGGCCTGGATCGGCCCGTAGAAGACATCCACCTCATCAAAGGCAAGCAGTGGCTGGCTCATCGGCGCGTCTCCTCTTCCTCAGCGCCAAGATAGGCGGCAATCACGCTGGCGTTGGCCTGAATCGCCTGCGGCGCGCCGCGGGCGATGACGTCCCCGTGATCGAGGACGATGATATGATCCGAAATCTCCATCACCATCCCCATATCATGTTCGATCAATAGCACCGTGATGCCGTGCTGCTGGCGCAGAAAGCGGATGATCCGGCTCAGCGCCTGGGTTTCAACCGGGTTGAGTCCGGCCGCCGGCTCGTCCAGACAGATCATCTCCGGACGGGTACACATGGCGCGGGCGATCTCCAGCCGCCGCTGCTGTCCGTAGGAAAGCGTTCCCGCCAGACGGTTGGCGCAGTCCACCATCTCCACCACCTCCAGCCAGTAAAACGCGCGATCCAGCGCCTGACTTTCCGCCTGCCGATAGCCGCGGGTGTTGAGGATCCCGGCCAGCAGATGGCGGTTGACCTGGGTATGCTGGGCCACCAGCAGGTTCTCAATCACCGACATCTCGCGGAACAGGCGAATATTCTGGAAGGTGCGGGCCAGACCGGCGCGGTTCACCAGATGGGTGCCGCCGAACATCTTGTAATAGATCCGCCGCCCCAGCTGCGCCGGGTGGAGGAAATCGTCCGGGTGAAGCTTTTGCCCCAGCACCTGAATGACGTCGGTGACCTTTTCCCGCGCCCGTAGCACGATACTCCCCCCCGTCGCCCGGTAAAAGCCGGTCAGGCAGTTAAACACCGTGGTCTTGCCCGCGCCGTTGGGGCCGATCAGGGCGGTGATCGACCCCCGCTCCACCTCCAGATTGACGTCATTCAGCGCTTTGATGCCGCCGAAATGCATCATCAGATGCTCAACGCGTAAGATGCTGTCGCTCATGGCGCGACTCCTTTTCGCAACGCGACCCCGCTGCGGCTGGTGCGCACCAGGCCGCGCGGCCGCCAGATCATCATCAGCACCATCAGCACGCCAAACAGCAGCACGCGATATTCGTCAAACCCGCGCAGCAGCTCCGGGGTGACCGTCAGGACAAACGCCGCCAGCACCACCCCAAGGGTGGAGCCCATTCCCCCCAGCACCACAATCGCCAGGATCAGCGCCGACTCAAAAAAGGTGAACGACGTCGGATTAACAAATCCCTGATAGCTGGCGAAGAACACTCCGGCGATGCCGGCGGTCGACGCGCCGAGCATGAACGCCGAGAGCTTGACCAGCACATGGTTGAGCCCCATCGCCCGACAGGCGATCTCATCCTCGCGCAGCGCCTCCCAGGCGCGGCCGATGGGCATCCGCGTCAGGCGATGCTTCACCAGCAGCACCAGTATCACCACCATGCACAGCACGGCGTAGAGGAAGATGAATTTCAGGTTGGGGTTGTAACTGACGTGGAAGAACTCATGGATAGGGATACCGCCATCCTTTGCCCGGCGGGTAAATTCGAGGCCAAACAGCGTCGGGGACGGCACCGGGACGCCGTTGGGGCCGCCGGTGAAGCTCACCCAGTTGTTAAGCACCAGGCGAATGATTTCGCCAAAGCCGAGGGTGACGATGGCCAGATAGTCGCCGTGCATGCGCAGCACCGGAAAGCCCAGCAACGCCCCGGCGAGGGCCGCCATCACCGCCCCCAGCGGCAGCATCGCCCAGAAGCCGAGGCCCAGGTACTGGTAGCCCAGCGCCAGGCCGTAGGCGCCGATAGCATAGAACGCCACATAGCCCAGATCGAGCAGCCCCGCGAGACCCACCACGATATTCAGCCCCAAACCGAGCAGGACGTAGATCAGCCCGAGGATCGCCACGGTCAGCAGGTATTTGCTGGCGAGAAACGGAAAGGCGATAGCCAGGCCCACCAGCAGCGGCATTATCCAGCGCAGCCGCGAGCGGTAGCCCGGGGGCCGGACGTACACCCCGTCATCCGCCCCCTCAAAGCGGGCAACCAAGGCCTTGCCCCGCCGGCTCTGCAGCAGCAGGCTGAGCGCCAGTCTGCCGGCCATCACCACCGCCACCAGGATCGCCACCCGTGCGGGCGCGAGGGTAAAGCCATAGCCTTTGAGCACCACGCCGACGATCGGGCCAAAGACAATTAACGCGCAAAGACCGGCCAGCACGCTGTCGATCAGCGCGCTTTTGATATCCCGCGCAGGCTGGCGCGTCAGTTCACCCATAGAGCCCCCTCAGACCTTGGCCACCAGCGGACGACCCAGCAGCCCCTGCGGGCGAAAAATCAGGATCGCCACCAGCAGCGCAAAGGAAAAAACGTCTTTGTAATCCGAATTCACCATTCCGGCGAACTGCGCCTCGGCCACCCCGAGCAGCAGTCCGCCCAGCATCGCGCCAGGCAGCGAGCCAATCCCGCCCAATACCGCGGCGGTGAAGGCTTTGATGCCGATAATAAATCCGATGTAGAAGTCGAAGGTGCCGTAGTTCATGGTCACCAGCACCCCGGCCAGGCCGGCCATCGCCGCGCCGATAACAAACACCAGGGAGATCACCCGGTCGGTATTGATGCCGAGGATCGCCGCCATGCGCCGGTCCTGCTGGGTGGCGCGGCAGATGCGCCCCAGCCGGGTGTACTGGATAATCCAGGTCAGGATCAGCATCCCCACCAGCGCGGCGACGAGAATAAACACCTTGGTCCAGGTGATCTGCACTACCCCATCGCCCACCGTCATACGCAGCGCGCCGCTGAGCAGCGTCGGGATCCCCTGCTGGTTTGGCCCCTGGCTCAGCTGAACATAGTTCTGCAGGATCAGCGACATTCCAATAGCCGAGATCAGCGGCGCCAGGCGCGTCGAGTTGCGCAGCGGCCGGTAGGCGATGCGCTCGATCGCCCAACCGTACACGCCGGTGACCACAATGGTGAATACCAGGGTGGCGAAAATCAGCAGCGGAAACGAATGGATCCCGAAGAAGGAGAGCAGCGCCAGGCCGATGGCGCACAGGTAGGCGGAGACCATATACACCTCGCCGTGGGCGAAGTTGATCATGCCGATGATCCCATACACCATGGTGTAGCCGATGGCGATTAAGCCGTACACCGCGCCCAGCGTCAGCCCATTGATCAATTGTTGCAGAAAAAACGCCGTCATAGCCCCTCCAGCCGCCAGGCCGACGGCCGCCGGGATCGGTACCCGGTCGACCGCCGTCGTGAGACGATTAGCCAATCAAAACAACGGATAGTTACTGGGTGGTAGCCGATCAGAGCTGGTGATATTTGCCCTTGTCGTCCCACTGATAGACCACATAGTCCGACACCTTGAGGTCGCCTTTGCCATCCCAGCCTTTTTTGCCCATCACCGTCTCGACGTCGTGGCTCTTCAGCCAGTCGCTGGCTTTGGCGTTATCGGTGCCGACGGCGTTCCAGGCGGCGGCGATAGCCTGAATAGAGGCATAGGCGTAGAGGGTATAGCCTTCCGGCTCAAAGCCGCTGGCGCGGAACTTCTCGATCACCGCTTTGCCTTCCGGGAGGGTGCGCGGGTCCTGACCAAAGGTCATCAGCACGCCGTTGGTGAACTGCGGCCCGCCGGCGGCCGTCACCAGCTCCTCGGTGACAATACAGTCGCCGGAGAAGAATTTCGCCTGCACTCCCTGCTCGCGCATCTGGCGCACCAGCGGGCCCGCCTCAGGGTGGCAGCCGCCAAAATAGACCACGTCCGGCTTGAGGGCGCCGATCTTGGTCACCAGGGCGTTAAAGTCTTTTTCACCGCGGGAGAGGCCTTCGTACAACACTTCTTTGGTGCCCCGCTTCGCCAGCGCCGCGCGGGTGGCATCGGCCAGCCCCTGGCCATAGGTGTCTTTATCGTGGATGACGGCAATTTTCTTCGCCTTCAGCACGTCCAGCATATAGTTGGCGGCAATCGCCCCCTGCTGATCGTCGCGGCCGCACATGCGGAAGAGATCCTTCATGCCGCGCTCGGTGATCTGCGGATTGGTGGAGCCGGGGGTAATGGTCAGAATCCCGGCTTCGTCATACACCTCGGAGGCCGGCATCGTTGAGGAAGAGCAAAAATGCCCCACCACGGCGGAGACTTTCGCTTCGTCCACCAGCCGGTTGGCCACCGCTACCGCCTGTTTCGGTTCGCACGCGTCATCCCCCTGCACCAGCACAATCTTTTCGCCTTTGATGCCGCCGGCGGCATTGATATCAGCCACCGCCTGCGAGGCCCCCTTCCAGTACTGGGCGCCGTAGGTAGCGTTGGGGCCGGTGAAGGGCCCGGCGACGCCGATCTTCACGTCAGCCTGGGCGTAAAAGGCCATGCTCATACAACCTGCTATCACAACATGAAGCGTCATTGTTTTCAGTTTCAAAGACATTCGGATATTCCTCAGCGATTTAGAGCCTGGCGTCATGGAATGACGCAGAAAATATCACTTACCGTGTGGTACCGACGCAGGCGCAGCGCCAGGACGGCCAGGGTGGAAGAAGCAAAAATCCCGCCAGGTAGAGAGATCGCGCCGGAGAGCGGACGCCCCGGTCGGTGCGCACGCGACGACAACCCGTGCCGCATCCGGCAAGGGCGCATTCCCTTTCAGGTCAGGAGATCGGTTGCCATCACGTGGCGAGCCGGACAACGCGGTATCCGTACCGGCCCGTGAGCTAAACATAGATGCAGTTAGCGGTCGCTGCGCGCCAGCGTGGTGCAAAAATGCGAATATGATCAACAGTGGTGATTATTTTGTTGCGGTAATGTGAAGATGATAACAGGAGAGCCCGTTAAGGGCTCCCCTGTGGCCCGGCGGCCGCTCAGAGCTGGCTGGTGAACGTTCGCGAGATCACATCCTGCTGCTGCTCGCGGGTTAGCGCGTTAAAGCGGACCGCATAGCCGGAGACGCGGATCGTCAGATTCGGATACTGCTCCGGATGTTCTATCGCATCGAGCAGCTTTTCCCGGTTCAGTACATTGACGTTGAGGTGCTGTCCCCCCTCCACCATCTCCTCGTGATGGAAGTAGCCGTCCAGCAGCCCCACCAGGTTGTTTTCCTGCGCCGACGGCGCTTTGCCGAGGGCCGCCGGCACGATGGAGAAGGTGTACGAGATGCCATCTTTGGCGTAGGTAAACGGCAGTTTCGCCACCGAGGTCAGCGACGCCACCGCCCCTTTGCGGTCGCGGCCATGCATCGGATTGGCCCCCGGGGCGAACGGCGTCCCCGCCCGACGTCCGTCCGGCGTGTTGCCGGTTTTCTGCCCGTACACCACGTTGGAGGTAATGGTCAGGATCGACTGGGTCGGCACCGCCTGGCGCCAGGTGGGCAGCGCCTGAATTTTGCGCATAAAGCGCTCCACCAGGTCGCAGGCGATGGCATCGACGCGATCGTCGTTGTTGCCATATTGCGGATAATCCCCCTCAATGACAAAGTCCACCGCCAGCCCGTGATGGTCACGCACCGGCTTCACCCGGGCGTACTTTATCGCCGACAGCGAATCCGCCGCCACCGACAGGCCGGCGATGCCGCAGGCCATCGTGCGGTAAACGTCGCGGTCGTGCAGGGCCATCAGCGCCGCTTCGTAACTGTACTTATCATGCATGCAGTGGATGATGTTCAGCGCGCTGATGTACTGCACCGCCAGCCAGTCCATAAAGTGGTCGAGGCTGGCCATCACGCTGTCGTAGTCCAGCACCTCATCGCGCAGCGGCGCGGTTTTCGGCCCCACCTGGATCTTCAGTTTCTCATCCACCCCGCCGTTAATCGCGTAGAGCAGCGTTTTGGCGAGATTGGCGCGGGCGCCGAAGAACTGCATCTGCTTGCCGATCACCATCGGGCTGACGCAGCAGGCGATGGCGTAGTCGTCACTGTGAAAATCGCTGCGCATCAGATCGTCGTTCTCATACTGCAGCGACGAGGTGGCGATAGAGACCCGGGCGGCGTATTTTTTAAACGCCACCGGCAGCGCCTGCGACCAGAGCACGGTCAGGTTCGGCTCCGGCGCCGGCCCCATGGTGTGCAGGGTATGCAGGTAACGGAAGGTAGTTTTACTGACCAGGGTGCGGCCATCCAGCCCCATACCGCCCAGGACTTCCGTCGCCCAGATGGGATCCCCGGAGAACAGCGAGTCAAATTCCGGGGTACGCAGGAAACGCACCATGCGGATCTTCATGATGAAGTGGTCAATCAGCTCCTGGGCCTGCTCCTCATTGAGTAAACCGGCGCGCAGATCGCGTTCAATATAGATATCGAGGAAGGTGGCCGTGCGTCCCAGCGACATGGCGCCGCCGTTCTGCGACTTCACCGCCGCCAGGTAGGCGAAGTAGAGCCACTGCACCGCCTCCCGGGCGGTGCGCGCCGGGTGGGAGATATCGCAGCCGTAACGGGCCGCCATCTCCTGCATCTGCTGCAGCGCGCGCCGCTGTTCGGCCAGCTCTTCGCGCAGGCGCAGGGTGGACTCCAGCGCCTCGCCGCGTTCAAGGGCCGGCTGTAGGTCGGCAAACTGCAGCTCACGTTCGCGGACCAGATAGCGAATGCCGTACAGCGCCACGCGGCGGTAATCGCCGATGATCCGTCCGCGACCGTAGCCGTCCGGTAGCCCGGTCAGCACCCCGGACTTACGGCAGCGCAGCATATCCGGGGAATAGACGTCAAATACGCCCTGATTGTGGGTCTTGCGCAGCGCCGTAAACTGATACTCAAAATCGGGGTCCATTTCGCGGCCATAGGCCTCGAAGGCGCTTTTGATCATATTGATGCCGCCAAAGGGATGCAGGGCGCGCTTCAGCGGCCGGTCCGTTTGCAGGCCGACGATCTTTTCCAGCGGCTGGTTGATATAGCCCGCCGCGTGGGCGGTGATGCTGGTGGCGACATTGGTGTCGAAATCCACCGGCGCATGGGTGGCGTTCTCGACGCGGATCCCGGCCATCACCTGCTCCCAGAGGGCGGTGGTGGCCGGCGTCGCGTCGGCGAGGAAGGACTCATCGCCCTCGTAAGGGGTGTAGTTATGCTGAATAAAGTCGCGAACGTTAATCTGCGTTTGCCACGCCGTCCCGCGAAAGCCCTGCCAGGCGTCGGCGTATCGTGCGTCGTGGGTGTCGATATCTACTTTCATGAACATCGTCTCTCTACAGAATAAAAAAATCAGGCCAGCGCCGCCGCGGTGTGGATCCGGCCTAAGCGGATCGCATCGAGGGCAATCATGCGCTCTTCATTGGTGGGGATAACCGCGCAGCGCACCCGGCTGCCGTCGGCGGAGATCAGGCGCTCGCCGGCCGAATTAGGCTGCTGGTTGCGGGCAGCGTCCATCTCAAGGCCAAAGACCGCCAGCCGCTCGCTCACCAGCCGACGGATCAGCACCGAGTTTTCGCCAATCCCACCGGTGAAAATAATGCCGTCGAGCCGCTGCAGCGCGGCGGCGTGGCCGGCGATATGGCGGGCGATGCGATGGACGAAGGTTTTGATCGCCAGGCGGGCGCGGGCATGGCCCTCATGCCAGGCCTGCTCCAGTACCCGCAGGTCGGAGGAAAGGCCGGAGATCCCCAGCAGGCCGGAGGCGGTGTTGGCCACCCGCTCCAGGTCACTGAAGGTCTGCCGGGTTTCCGCGGCAATCCACGCCATGGCGCCGAAGTCGACATCGCCGCTGCGGGTGCCCATCATCAGCCCCTCCAGCGGCGTCATCCCCATCGAGGTGTCCACGCTGCGGCCGTTGCGCACCGCGCAGACCGAGGCGCCATTGCCCAGGTGGACGATCACCAGACCGTTCTCCTGCTCCGGCAACCCGAGCAGCGCCAGGGCGCGCCGGGAGACATAGCGGTGCGAGGTTCCGTGGAAGCCATAGCGGCGCACCCCGAGATTCTGGTAATACTCCCACGGCAGACCATAGAGAAAAGCTTCCGGGGCCAGGGTCTGGTGAAAGCTGGTATCAAAGACCGCCACCTGCATCACCTCCGGGAACAGCCGCTGCGCCGAGGCGATGCCGCTGAGGCTGGCGTAGTTATGCAGGGGGGCCAGGGAGGACACCTGGCGAATATTGTCGATAACCTCCTCGCTGATAATGACCGACTCGGTGAAGAGGTCGCCGCCGTGGGCGACGCGGTGGCCAATCAGGGCCACGCTGCCGATGAGGTCGCGTTGGGCTAATGCCCCGGCAATCGCCTGGAGGGCGCCTTCGTAGCCGCGCGGCGCCAGCGCCACCGGTTTGCCACCGTTAAGCGAGAGAGACGCCTGGTCTGCGTTGATGCCCTCGGCCACGCCGTTGAGCAGGCAGTCGCAGCTGGCGGCGTCCAGCACGGAAAATTTGATCGACGACGAGCCGCAGTTGATCACCAGAACTACCGGAAATTCAGTCATGTTGTACTCCGCGTGGCCTGAGCCGGATTAGAACAGTTTGTAAACGATGTTGAGGATGGTCAGCAGACCAATAGCGGTCACAAAGAGGTTGTCGAGACGGCCACGGTATTTGGCCAGCGAAGGCGCTTTACGAATGGCGTACATCGGCAGCAGGCACAGCAGCGAGGCGATAATCGGCGCGCCCATGGCCTCAATCAGGTCGAGGATATTGGGGTTGGCATAGGCCACCACCCAGGTCGAGCCCATGATGAACACCATGCTCAGGGTATTGAGCTTGCCGCTGGAGACGCGGGTTTTATCCCCTTTATAGCCGAAGCGCAGGATCAGCCCGTTCAGCCCCTCGAGGGTGCCGAGATAGTGGCCGAAGAACGATTTGAAGATGGCCACCAGGGCGATAATCGACGCGCCATATTCCAGCAGGGTGGCAAAGGTGGATTTAGTGCCCGACATCGAGGCAAAGTGATTCGCCAGATAGGAGAGCACCGGGATATTCTGCGCCTTGGCGTCCGCCATGTTCTGCGGCGAGAGGGTAAACAGGCAGCTGAAGGCGAAGAACATCACCACCGCCACCATCAGCATGCTGGCCCGGGAGATAATCTGCGAACATTTTTGTTCGGTGTACTCCCGGCCAAACTGCGCTTCATACTCTTCGCGTTTGGAGACCACAAACGAGGAGACGATCGGCGAGAAGTTGAAGGAGAACACCATAATGGAGATGCCCAGCCATACTGTCACCAGAATGCCGTCGTGACCGGTTAAGGCGATATCGCTGAGGTTCACCTGATCAATCACCGCGCTATTCCAGTAAGGGATCAGAGACAGGGAGATCACCACCAGGCTGGCGATAAACGGCCACACCAGATAGCTCATCACCTTGACCATCAGGTCTTTGCCAAACCAGATGACAAACGCCATCAGCAGCAGCAGGAGCAGCGCCACCACTCCGCGGTTGAGGGCCGGCATCTGCAGCTGGTTCTCCCAGAAGGTCATGAAGGTATTGGTGATCGTCACGCCATAAATCCACAGCAGCGGGCAGATGGCGAAGAAGTACAGAAAGGTGATCACCACCCCGCCGGTTTTGCCAAAATGCTCTTCCACCGTTTCGGTGATATTGCCGGAGGGGTTAGCCCCCGACAGGCACAGCCGCGCCAGCGCCCGGTGGCAATAGAAGGCGATGGGATAGGCCAGCACCAGCATCCCCAGGATCGGGATCAGCCCGCCGAAGCCGGCGCGGATAGGGAAAAACAGCACCCCGGCGCCGATGGCGGTACCAAACAGGCCCAGGGTCCAGGTGGTGTCGGATTTACGCCAGGACGAAAGGCTTGTCTGGCTGGATGCAATGCTCTCAGTCGTACTCATATCCTGTCCTCACTTATGTATTGAATTAAGCGTCAACAAAACCGGTAATTTGCGATACCCGCGAGAGATCGATATTGCCGCCGGAAATCAGGCTGACCGTTTTGCGGTTCTGGATATAGCTGTCTAATTTGCCGCTTAATAACGCGGCGCAGGCCAACGCTCCGGCCCCTTCGGTGATCACTTTATTGCGCTGAATTAAGGCGACCATGCTCTGGCGAATGTCGTCCTCACTGACGAGGACGATGTCATCCACCAGCTGGCGGGCGATTTCATAGGTCAGTTTCCCCGGGCGGGCGACATCGCAGCCATCGGCTAAAGTGCCGGCGTGGCGATGGCTGGTGATCTCTCCGGCGTACCAGGAGGCGGCCATACCGTGAACATTCTCCGACTGCACGCCGATAATACGGATCGTCGGGTTAATGGATTTAATCGCAATCGCGATGCCGGCAATTAAGCCACCGCCGCCAATCGGCACGATGACATTATCCACGTCATACAGATCTTCTAATATTTCGAGACCGATGGTGCCCTGCCCGGCAATAACCTGCGGGTCGTCATAGGGGGGAATAAAGATACGGCCCTCAAGTTCAACAATATCGCTGGCTTTGGCGAGGGTATCGTTAAAATTATCGCCATGCAGCACCACCTCCGCTGAATAATCGCAGGTGGCGGCGACTTTCGATTTCGGCGCCCCTTTCGGCATCACCACTTTCCCGTCAATGCCGAGCATGGCGCAGGAGAGCGAGACGCCCTGGGCGTGGTTGCCCGCTGAGCAGGCCACCACCCCTTTGCGTTTTTCCGCCGCGGTTAAGCCGCAGAGCTTATTAAAGGCGCCGCGAATTTTAAATGAACCCGTGCGCTGCATATTTTCGAATTTAAGAAATATTTCACCCTTACAGCGTTCGCTAAAATAATTCGACCGCGGCATACCCGTTTTATATATTTTTCCTGCCAGGCGTTGCTTCGCTTCGAGAATATCGTCAATGGATACCGGAAGATCGTAGGTAATATGCATTATGGCCTCTGTATCTTAATATAAAGTCAATGACCGGGCGTCATCCTGCTGACAACAGCGAGGATGGTTGTTGGATTATTTAATTAATATCAGTCAGGCAATTTCTATTGGCTGCCAGTGGCGGTTGCCCTGCCCCGATGAATACTGTTTCGCCATCTCCACCAGCGACGCCGCCGCGGTTTTCAGCCGATAATTTTTCGACCACACCGCCGCATAGCGCGCCACCGGCAAGGCCTCTTTAATGGGGATGGTGACAAACTGGCTCGAGCCGAACGGCGTGGTCATGTCGCAGGGAATGACCGTCAAAAAATCGGCATTGAGCACCAGGTTATAGATCGTCACCACCGAATCGGTATTGACGATATTTTCACGGCGGATGCCGCTGCGCTGCAGGGTGGTCAGCAGTTCGCTGTAGTAGCCCATATTGGTCTCCGGCAGCACCCACTGCTCGTGCTGGAGCGAGGCCAGGCGGACGGTGCCGTTGCCGATCCGCGCCCGGTTCGCCACCAGCACAAACTCAGACTCAAACAGCGGCTCGACGTGCAGGTCCTGCAGCTTCATCTCATCGCTCAGCGTCCCGATGGCGAAGTCGAGGCGCCCGTCGCGGATCGCCGGCAAGAAGGCAGAGAGCTGCGCCTCATACATCGATACCCGCGCCTTGGGGAAGGTCATTTTGAACTGATGCACCATCTCCGACATAAAGGTAAACCCCACCAGCGAGGGAAAACCAAAGGAGACATCCACCACCGTGCTGTTGGTCAACGCATTCATTTCATTGACCATATTTTTCATTTCCCGGGTGATCGCCTCTGACCAGTTCAGAAATACCTGCCCGGCCTCGGTGAGCGAGACGCCGGTATTTCGCCGGACGATTAATTCGCTGCCAAAATAGCTTTCCATGTCGCCAATGATTTTACTGACCGCCGGCTGTGTGAGTCCTAACGCTTTTGCTCCGGCCCCGATAGACCCGCTGCGGATCACTTCCTGGAAAACCACCAGATGCTGAGTTTTAGGCAGAGAAAAAGTATTCATCACGTCTCGCTTTCATTCCTTTGTTGACGGCGGAAAGTGTAACAAATCGCGATTAGCGGGTTATGTGAGAGCTCTCACAAAGGCTCCGCCGTGGCCGATTAGCAGGATTCACCATCCGGAATAATCCATTTAAAATCAATTCATTAAAATCATTACGAACGTTGTTTTCGCGTTTTTTGTCGTAACCGAATGCGGGGATAAAAATAATTGATGGCGATAACATCGACGGCAAAATGGCGATAAAAAATACGCTTTTTGTACGCTATTTGACCCGCGCCGTCAGGGCGATAAAAAAGGCGAAAATTAAATTAATGCTGTAAAGAATAAAAAGCGGACATAATCAACGCCATTATTTAACGACAAGTCGGTTTGGCATCACATTTTATCGGCGGCGGGCGGGAAAAAGGCGCAGGCATTATTTACATCAAAGAAACATTAAATTCACAATCTTGTTTTTCTTGTGCGGCGGAGGGGGCGGCTTTTTCCGCCATATCGCAGGCGGTCATACTTTGATTAAAATCAACCCTGGCAATTTATCTTTTGCGGCGCCTGGCAGGCAGTCATTTGTGTTGCCGATCACAAATCCATAAAACAACCTCCCGGCCTCTCTTCCACCGCAACTGATTAACCAGCTTTTCACTATGCAAATGCAAATAACGTATTTGCCCTCCCCGCAGGCGCTCTGTAGTTTGAGCCAGGATCCCGGCGCCACTTTTTCCGGGTCAGGACTTTATTATTCAGAGTGTTGAATTCCGCCATGATAAAATTAGCGCATCTTTTCAAAACCTATTCAGGCAGCGCCCAGCCGGCCATTCGCGACCTCAGTCTGGATATTGATCATGGCGAATTCTGCACTTTCGTCGGCCCGAGCGGCTGCGGAAAAACCACCATCCTGCGCATGATCAACCAGCTGGATATTCCCGACAGCGGCGACGTCTATATTCAGGGCGTCCGCCTCGCTGACGCTGATATTATCCAGGTCCGCCGCCAGATCGGCTTCGTGATGCAAAGCGCCGCGCTCTTTCCCCATCGTACCGTGGCGCAAAATATCGCCACTGTGCCGCGGCTGGCGGGCTGGAGCAAAGCGCGCATCAACGCGCGCATTGAGGAACTGGTAGCGCTGATGTCGCTCGACAGCCATCTGCTGCACCGCTATCCGCATCAGCTCTCCGGCGGCCAGCAGGGACGCGTGGCCATCGCCCGCGCCATCGCCGCCGATCCGCCGATTTTACTGATGGATGAGCCCTTCGCCGCCATCGACCCGGTGGTCCGTGAACGCCTCCAGGACGAGCTGTTGCTGTTGCAGCAGCGGCTGCAGAAAACCATTGTATTAGTGACCCACGACATCAATGAAGCGATCCGCCTCGGCGATAAAATCGCCATTTTCCAGGAAGGCGGCGTGCTGGCGCAGTTTGATACCCCCGACCGTATTCTGGCCCACCCGGCGAGCGAGTTCGTGCGCCGCTTTATCGGCCCGGAGCCCAATCTGAAACGGCTGGGTATGATTCAGGTCGGCCAGCTGCCGCGTCACGATGTCCCCCTGCTCGACGAAGCGCTGACGCCGATCGCCAGCGCCCATCCACCGCTGGCCAGCCCGCTGCGCCTGGTGCTTGACCGCCAGCGACGTCCACTGCACTGGTTCGATCCGCAACACGGTCTCACCCTGCCGGTGGAGCGCCCTCTCGCCAGCAGCCACAGCCTGCGTTTCGCCTACAGCGCGCTGCTCGACGTGGCGACCGGCGTGCTGGTGCATGTGGATAGCGAAGGACAATACCAGGGGGCGGTGTCCCACGCCCTGCTGCAGCAGGTGCTCGACGGCGCGGTGGGGGTGAGACCTCATGATTGACTGGGGCTGGGTTATCGATAACCGCGCGATGATCGGCGATCTTCTCTGGCAGCATGCGCGGATGGTCCTGCTGGCGCTATTTTTCGGCTCCCTGCTCACCGGCGGCCTGTTAGCCATTACCCTGCGCTGGCCCGCGACGGCGCAGCCGCTCATCACCCTCTGCGGCGTGCTGTTTACCATTCCCTCACTGGCGCTGTTTATTTTATTGCTGCCGTTTACCGGGCTGTCGCTGACCACCTCGCTGATTGGCCTGACGCTGTACTCGCTGTTGATCCTGCTGCGTAACGTGCTGGCCGGCATGGAGAAGCTGCCGCAGGCGGCGCTGGAGTCGGCGCGGGCGCTCGGCTACACCCGCGGTTTCCGCTTCTTCGATATCGAGCTGTGGCTGCTGCTGCCCTCTCTGTTTGCCGGGCTGCGCATTGCCTCGGTGACGCTGGTCGGCCTGATCACTGTCACCGCGCTGATCGGTCAGGGCGGGCTCGGGCAGTTGCTGATGGCGGGCTTTAATCAGGACTTTCTGACACCGATTGTCGTCAGCCTGGTCCTCAGTCTTGTACTTTCGCTGGTCTTTGACGGGCTGATTGCCCGTCTCGGCGACTGGCTAACGCCGTGGACGAAATGATGACGCTGCTTCTCGCCACCTTTCACTGGTTAACCCAGCCGGAGCACTGGCTGGGCGACGATGGCATCCTGCTGCGCCTGGGCCAACACCTTTATTACGTGCTGGTCAGCATGGCCGTTGCCTGCGCCATTGCCCTGCCGCTCGGCATCGCCCTGGGTTACTGGCGCAAAGGCGCCTTCGTGGTGATCAACCTGTTTAATCTTGGCCGCGCCATCCCTTCGTTAGGGCTGATTTTATTATGCATCATCGTTTTTGGCTTTAACGATATCCCGGTGCTGGCGGCGCTTATCGCGCTTTCTATTCCGCCCATTCTCACTAACACCTGGGTGGGGATTTATCACGCCGACCGCCCGCTGTGCGATGCGGCCATCGCGCTGGGCATGACCCCATGGCAAAGCCTGTGGCAGCTGCGGATCCCGCTGGCGGCGCCGCTGATCCTCGCCGGGATGCGCACCGCGCTGGTCCAGCTTATCGCCACGGCGGTAGTCGCAGCCTATGCCGGCCTGGGCGGGCTGGGACGTTTTCTGATCGATGGCCTCGGGCAGCGGGATATCCCGCAGGTGATCGGCGGCTCGCTGGTGGTTTCCCTGCTGGCGATAGGCGGCGAACTGCTTTTCGCCCGCTGCGCCGGATGCCTGACCCACCGCCGAATTGCCGCGCCTTATTAGCGTGTACCTGACATTACCCTCAGCGCCTGGCGCTGATTAACCTGAAAATACAAGAGGTATTATGAAGCAATTATTTGGCAAGGCCGTCACCGCCCGTCGATTTCGTCTCTCGCTGCTGGCCGCCGGGCTCTTCAGTCTGAGCGTTAACACCTTTGCCGCCGGCGTCACCGTGGGCGGGGCCAACTTTACCGAAAGCTCCATTCTCGCCAACATCTACGCCAGCGCGCTAAAGAAAAATCATATTGAGGCCAACACCCGTCTCAACCTCGGCAACCGGGAAATTATTATTCCGGCGCTGCAGAGCGGTGAGATCGATATCGTTCCGGAATATCTTGGCGCCCTGCTCAATTTCTATAACGGCAAAACCGAGGCCACCAGCCAGCAGGACGTCAGCGCAGAGCTGGCCCAGGCCCTGCCCGCCGATTTCACCCTGCTGAACCCGGCCCCGGCCACCTCGATCACCGCCTGGGCGGTACGTGCCGAGACCGCGGAGAAATACCATCTGCGCACCCTCTCCGACCTGAAGCCCGTCGCCCCGCAGCTGGTGATCGGCGGACCGCCGGAGCTGGCGGTACGTGCCCTCGGCCTGCCAGGGCTGAAGCGCGTCTATGGTCTTGAGTTCAAAGCGGTGAAATCGCTGGACATGGGTGGGCCGCTCACCCGGCTGGCGCTCAATTCGGGCAAAATCGACGTCGCGACGGTCGTCTCCACCCAGGGCAATCTGGCGAAGGAGAAATGGGTGGTCCTCGAGGATGATAAACATGAACAACCGAGTCAGAACGTGGTGCCGCTGGTGCGCAAAGCCAGTCTGACGCCGGAGATAGGCGCCGTGCTCAATGAGGTCTCCGGCAAATTGGACAATGCCACGCTGATTGCCCTCAACCAGCAGGTAGATCTCCAGCATAAAGATCCGGCGGCCGTCGCCGAACAGTGGGTTAATGCCAACCTATCCCAACACTGACCGTCACCCCGCCACGGATGGCGTTCAGCCGCGAGTCTACGCTATGTCTAACCGACACATGATCCTGAACCTCTTCTTTTATAACCCACAGGGGGATTACCGTTTCTCCTGGCGCCACCCTGACGCGCCTGAAGCGGACATATTTACCCTCGACTATTACGCCAGCCTGGCGCGTAAGGCCGAAGCGGCGACCCTGGACGCTATCTTTGTCGCCGACCATATCGCGGTGTGGGATACGGTGCCCAGCGGCCTGACCCACTACGCCAACGCCCGGCTTGAACCTCTGACGCTGCTCTCCGCCCTCGCCGCGGTAACGGAGCATATCGGCCTGATGGCCACCGCGTCGACCTCCTATAACGAACCCTATAATCTCGCCCGTTACTTTGCCTCGCTGGATTTCCTCAGCAATGGCCGGGCAAGCTGGAATGTGGTGACGTCATGGCTGGAAGAAGAAGCGGCAAACTTCGGTCTGGAGCAGCTTCCCCGCCACGGCACCCGCTACCAGCGGGCCAATGAATTCATCGACGTGGTCACTCGCCTGTGGGATTCCTGGGAAGATGGCGCGGCAATCTTTGATAAAGCGCGCGGAGTCTTCGCCGATGCCGACAAGGTGCATCACCTCGACTATCAGGGCGAGTACTTCCGCGTCCGCGGCCCGCTCAACGTACCTCGCCCGCCGCAGGGCCATCCGCTGCTGGTGCAGGCCGGCTCTTCGGAGGCGGGAAAAGCGCTGGCCGCCGCCTGGTCTGATATGCACTTCGTGTTTATTCATTCGGTCGCCGAGGGGCTGGCCTATCGCGAAGAGATGAACCAGCGGCTGCGCCAGCACGGGCGCGATCCGGCCCATTTCAAAATCATCGCCGGGGTCCTGCCGGTGGTGGTGAACTCCGGCGAGGAGAAGGCGGCCCGCCAGCAGCTTAACGAGCAGCTCATGAGCGACCAGATGGCTATCGATCTGCTCTCCTCTTATCTTCGAATGGATCTCAGCGCCCTGCCGCGGGACCAACCTCTGCCGCCGCTCCCCGATGAGGAGAGCTTTGACGGCATCCGTACCGCGCTGAAGCTTATCCGCCAGTACGATCCGCAGCTCACCCTGCTGGAGTTGGGGAAGTTGTTATTACAGAGTTCTGATAGCTGGCTGCTGCTGGGCAGCGCCGAGGAGATTGCCGCCACCTTAACGGAGACCTGGCAGGCGGGCGCCGCCGATGGGTTCAACCTGATGTTCCCGCTGCTGCCGGGAGACTTTGACCGCTTTATTGACCAGGTGGTGCCGCTTCTGCAGCGTAACGGCGTCATGCGCGACCGCTATCCGCCCGGCACCCTGCGTGAAAAGCTCGGTCTGCCGGCGGTGGAAAACCGCTTCACCGCCCCGTCCCGCCCCGCGTTACCGCCGACGCCGTAGCTTGCCATGGCCCGCCCCGGCGCAGATCGCTGGCCGGGGCATTTTACCTACAGCTGACTGACCCCCAGCGCCGCGGCCTCATCCCGCCACGCCAGCAGCGGAGCATAGGCCTCCCGCGACATATCGCTATAGCCGCAGATCAGCAAGGCGTCGCACAGGCGACGATAGCGCGCATCGCTCACCAGCTGCTGGAGCGCCTCGCGCAGGCTGTTCAGCGTCGCCGCCGGGGTGGCGCCGGCGGTGATCAGCGGCAGGCCTGGCGCGGCCGGGCTCCAGCCGATCGCCGCCAGGCCTGCCAGGGCCTGCGGCTGATGGCGCTGCAGCAGAGCGTAGGTCACGCAGTCGATGGCGGCGATATCGGCGTTTTCCTGCTGCAGCTCGCGCAGCGACTGCCGATGGCTGCCGCTGAACACCACCGCCGAAAAAAATCGCCCCTGCCGGGAGAGCGGCGCGACCATTTTGCGCAGCACGTTGTAGCCAGACTGCGAGTGCTCGGCATTGCACACCGCGCGGCGGCCAAAAAAGTCCGCCAGCATCCGGTGACTATCCGCTTCGCGAACCACCAGCAGGCTGCGGTAGCGGCGCCCCTCGCAACCGGGCGCGGCGTAGTGGAAGCAGCCCACCGTCTGCACCTCCGGCAGCTGGGTCACCAGCGGATAGCCACAGGTCTGGCTCAGCAACAGCCCCGGCTGGCGCCAGTGGGCCAGCAGATCCTCGGGATCGGCCGCCGGAGGGTCCTCCGCCACCCTCACGCCGCGTTCAGCCAGCAGCGACTGCACCGCCAGCCACAGGGCCTGGGTCTGTTGTCGGTGGATGGCATACATAGGAAAGGTCATACGTTCAGCCATGTTCTCCTCCCGCCTGCGCCTGTTCGCCAAAGCCTGGATGGGCGTTCACCGCCACCGCCCGGCGGCTAAAATGGCGTCGCCACTCACCGTACCCGCGCACCAGGAACCCCTGATTACGCTGCAGATAAGCCGCCTGGCGATGCAGATACAGCCGACGTAAAGCGTACCAGGGGACCCCTGGCAGGTCATGGTGTACCGCATGGTAGTTGAGATTGAGGAACAGCACCCGCCAGGGGAGCCCGGCCTCGTTGATCACCGAGCGGGCCAGCGGGTCATCCGCGGCCCGGTGTTCGAGAAAAGAGCGCACTTTGGTCAGGGCCAGCGCCGGGTAGCTCACCGCCAGCACAAACCACAGCGGGGAAAAACCCTGCGCCGCCATCCAGGCCAGCAGACCCGTCAACAGAAACAGATGCAGGCTCCACATGGCGATGGCGCGGCGGTCGCCCGCGCGGAAAGCCCGCAGCGCGCTACGCAGGGTGTGAACGATATCCATCAGCGGCGCCAGCAGCAGACGCCCCCAGAAGGTATTGCGCAGGTGGATAAGGCGGCGCTGCCAGGCAGAGAAGCGCTGCCAGCTTTCCGCCGTCACATAGTACGATTCGGGGTCGTCCTCGGGGTGCGTCAGCAGATGGTTGCGATGGTGCGCCAGATGGCTGTCGCGGTAGACGCCGTAGGGATACCAGACCGCCAGCGGCAGCGTCCCCAGCAGCTGGTTGAACCATGCCAGCCGGGTGGGATGCCCATGGATCAGCTCATGCTGTAAGGACATATACCAGGCGGTAAACCAGATTAGCAGCAGCGTGGCCGGAAACAGTCCCAGCGTCCGCCAGCTCGTCACACAGGCAAACCAGCCGCCGTAAACCGTCACAATCAGCAGCCAGGTCGGCAGCTCGCTGCGCCACAGCCAGCTGCGCGCCAGCTGGCGGATCAGGATGCGCTGTTGGTCATCCACATAGACAGCCGTCTTCTTTTCCGTCACTTCCCATACCTTGCCGTGTTGCCTCATTCCCTCCGAAGATGTGAGATAACACGTTAAATAACAAAGTATTTAATTTACTTAGCTTTGCCAAAAAGCGCGTTTGTATTCACCGCTTTCATCAACACCTGAAACTGCGGATTAAATTCATCAAAGATTGGCAGCGCAGCGGCGCCCAGCGCGGCGGTATCGGTGCCGGTCATCCCCATTTTGACACGCTGCGCCGGCAGGTAACGCCCGCGCACAGACTGATACAGCGGCGGCAGCCGCGCCAGCACTTTCTCCAGCAAGGGGGCGGGCATCATACCGCCCACCACCACCGTCTCGGCATCGAAGACGCACTCCAGCAAATTGATCGCCTGACGCAACGGCGCCAGGATGCTGGTGATCCACTGGTCGAAAAGCGCAGCGTCCACCGACAGCAGATCTTCCGGCAGCGCGCGATAAGGGTCGAGGCCGCAAAACTCATAGGCCGCCTGCAGCGAAACATAGCGCTCAAGACATCCCTCATTCCCGCAATAGCAAGGGCGACCGTTCGGCGCGACCACGATATGCCCGACCTCACCGGCGTTATGGGCATGGCCGGTATACACATGACCATCGGTAAAAATACCGGCGCCCAGACCGGTGCCAATATAGAGATAGACAAAAGAGTTGAGCTGCCGCGCCACGCCGTGAAAGCGTTCGCCAATGGCGGCCACCGTGGCGTCGTTTTCGAGAGTCACCGGCAGGCCGCTGAGTCGCCCGAGCTCCGCCGCTACGTCGATTCCTTCCCAGCCGTTGAGCGTCGTGGGCCCCGTCGACGAGATCCCTTCCACGCCAAAGGGCCCCGGCATCACGACCCCCATCCCCAGCACCCGCGACCAGTCCAGCGTCGGCAGCGCACGGATCTCATCCAGCACCTCAGCGAGGCGGGCAAAGGTCGCACCAGGCTGGGGCTTTTGCACCAGAATGAGTCGGCGAAAATGGACCTCGCCGGCCAGATCCACCAGCACCACAATCAACGTCTGATGATCGAGATGGATGCCAATTGACCAGGCGCTGGCGGGATTGAGGCTCACCGGCACCGCTGGCTGTCCACGGCCGCTGGCGCGCCGCGGTTGGTGGCTGGTCAGGAGATCCATCTGCTCCAGCTCCGCCACAATATTCGACACGGTCTGCGGGGTCAGCGCGGTCAGCCGCGCCAGCTCGGCGCGGGTCAGCTCGCCATGTAAACGCACCGCCTCAATGATCACCCGGCGGTTATGCACCCGGGCATGTTCAAGGTTTGTACCTGATGTTTTCATCGTTTCCCTTCCAGGCTGGACTGGTGAAATTTTAGCCGGCATCACAGATCTGACAACGACCCGCGCAGGCGGGTCTTCGCGATGGCATACCCTTTGCTACGCTTAGTGCTGGGACCACTCGGGAGATGTTGCCGATATTGTCGCCCTGATTAAATCAATCAAATTGATTTAATAAATCATAACCCCTTTCAGTACAGCACAGCGGAGAGCAAAGATGAAATACCACAGCGCACTACGGGTCAACGCCTGTCTGCTGGCGATGCTCGTTATCAGCGGGAGCGTCAGCGCAGCGACCCAGATTAATGCCCTGTTCATGACCCAGGCGGCCTATAGCGAAAACGACATTCGCGCGATGACCAGTGACTTCGAAAAGCAACACCCTGACGTGAAGGTCAATCTCGAATTCGTCCCCTATGAAGCGCTGCACGACAAGATCGTCGCCGCCCGCGGCGCAGGGGGTAACGGCTACGACGTGGTGCTGTTCGACGCGATCTGGCCGGCGGAGTTTAGCCGCTTCGATCTGCTGCAGGATGTCTCCTCACGGATTGCCGTCGACGAGCGCGAGAAGATTTTCCCCGGGGCGATGAATACCGTGGTGTATCAAGGCAAAACCCTCGGCATGCCGTGGATCCTCGACACCAAATATCTGTATTACAACAAAGCCATGCTGGACAAAGCGGGGATCAAAACGCCGCCTGCCAGCTGGCAGCAGGTGATGGACGACGCCAAAGTGCTTAAGGACAAAGGGATCGTCAAATATCCTCTGGTCTGGAGCTGGTCGCAAGCGGAAGCGCTGGTCTGCGATTACACCACCCTCGTCTCCGGCTTCGGCGGGAGCTTTTACCAGAACGGCAAGCTCGATTTTTCGACGCCCGCCTCGCTGAAAGCGGTCACGCTGATGAAAACCTCGCTCGATCAGGGGCTGAGCAACCCGGCATCACGTGAATACCTTGAGGAGGATGTGCGTAAGGCTTTCTCCAATGGCGACGCCGCCTTTGCGCTCAACTGGACCTATATGTACAACATGGCCAACGATCCGAAACAGAGTAAAGTCGCAGGTGATGTTGGCATTGTCCCCGCCCCAGGCGATACCCCGGATAAACCCGGCGCCGTCAACGGTTCAATGGGCCTGGGCATCGCCAAAGCCAGTCAGCATCCGGAAGAGGCCTGGCAGTATATTCACTATCTGACCTCCCAGCCGGTACAGGACAAGTATGCCAAACTGAGCTTGCCGGTGTGGAAAGCCTCGTACCAGGATCCTGCCGTTGCCAAAGGCCAGGAGAGCCTGATCGCCGCCGCCGACAAGTCGTTGAACGTGATGCTCTCTCGTCCCGAAACGGCAGATTACTCGCGCCTGTCAAACACCCTGCAACAGCAGCTTCAGTCGGTACTGCAGGGTAAAGCCACGCCCGACGTCGCCCTCAAGGTGGTCGACACCAGCGCGGCCCGTCTGCG
Organism: Klebsiella sp. JN_Kp127; assembly: GCF_040062505.1. Classification (NCBI taxonomy): domain Bacteria; kingdom Pseudomonadati; phylum Pseudomonadota; class Gammaproteobacteria; order Enterobacterales; family Enterobacteriaceae; genus Klebsiella; species Klebsiella sp. JN_Kp127. Next base: position 153,684 of record NZ_JBEAHS010000031.1, on the reverse strand, counting down.
TTAAGGAGGCATGATGCTGAGTCTGCAACGACGCGAGCATCGTCAGGCATGGGTGCTGTTAGCGCCCATGCTAATCGCGATGTTTATCCTCACCGCATGGCCGCTGGCGCGCACGCTGTGGCTGAGTTTTACCGATACCGCGCTGGCCGGAAGCGGCGAGGCGACCCACTACGTCTGGCTGGATAATTATCTTTATGCCCTGACCGACCCGGACTTTCGCGCGGCCTTCGCGCGAACGCTCTATTTCACCGTGGTCTCGGTGGCGATTGAGGGTGCGATCGGCGTACTGGTGGCGCTGTTGTTGAATCAGCGTTTTGTCGGGCGAAATGTCCTGCGGGTGCTGGTGATCCTGCCGTGGGCGTTGCCGACTATCGTCAACGCCATGATGTGGCGGCTTAACTTTAATCCCGACTACGGCAGCGTTAATGCTCTGCTCAGCCAGCTGGGGCTGATTGACAGCTATCGCAGCTGGCTGGGCTCGCCGGATTCTGCGCTGCACGCGGTGATGCTGGCGGATATCTGGAAAAACTACCCGCTGGTCACCCTGCTGGTGCTGGCCGCCCTGCAGTCTGTTCCCGACGATCTGTACGAGGCGGCGCGGCTCGACGGCGCCTCGGCCTGGCGGCGTTTTCGCGCCATTACCTTTCCGGCCATTGTGGGTCCCCTTGGCGTCGCGCTGGTGCTACGCACCATCGATGCCTTCAAAGTGTTCGACATTATCTATGTTATGACCCGCGGCGGCCCACTCGACAGCACCAAAACGCTGAGCTTTTTTGTCTATCAGGAGTCCTTCAGCTACCTGCGCGCCGGCAGCGGCGCGGCCTACGCCATGCTGATGAGCCTGATGTGCGCCGTGCTGATAGCCCTGTATCTGTTTTTGCTGCTGTGTCAGCGGCGCCGGAGTATTGATGATGAAGCGTAAAGGGTACATCGTACTGCGTTACCTGGCGGCGCTGGCGGTGGCGATCTCGATCCTCGCCCCGATGCTGTGGCTGTTTTTGATGAGCGTCAGCACCACCGCGGACCTCACCCGCGTCCCGCTGGAGTGGCTCCCGCGGCAGTGGGACTTCAGCCGCTATGGCCATCTGCTGTCGCTGGCCCCTGGCGAACCCGGGGCGCTGTTTCTTCCCGCGCTGGGCAACAGCCTGCTGGTGGCCGCCGGGGCGACGCTGGTGTCGTTGTTGCTGGCGATCCCTGCCGCCTTCAGCTTTTCGCGTTATCCCGGCCGCGACGGCTGGCTGTACGCCGGCCTCGGCATCTATATGGTGCCGCCCGTGGCCTTTGTGCTGCCGCTCTATTTTATTCTTGAACACTTTGGCCTGCTCAACACCCGCAGCGGGCTGGTGCTGGTCTACTGCTCGCTGATCGTGCCGTTTCTGACGTGGATGGTCAAAAACCAGTTCGATACCCTGCCGCAGGATATCGAACAGGCGGCCCGGCTTGACGGTCTGCGCATCTGGCAGGTCCTGCTGCGCATTACTCTACCGCTGGCGAAACCGATGCTTGGCGCCGCCGCGCTGTTCGGCTGGCTGCTGGCGTGGGACGAGTTTTTCTATGCGCTACTGTTCACCAGCAACCTCGCCGCCCAAACGCTGCCGGTGACCATCGCCGGCTTCACCGCTGGCCGCGCCACCGATGACGGGCTGGTGGCGGCGGTCGGCATACTGGCCTCAGTCCCTCCGCTGTTGATTGCTATCTGGTTGCAAAAATCGCTGGTCAGCGGCCTCACCAGCGGGGGAAGTAAAGGATAACTATGGATAACACCAGGACACCTGTGCTCTATATCGTGGGCAATTACAATATTGATTTAGTGATGGGAACCCTGATCCACTGGCCTGCCCAGGGGACTGAGATGATGCTCGAGCACAGCGCGCTGCGGCCCGGCGGCTCTGCCGGCAACTGCGCGCTGGCCGCCGCCGCCATGCAGCTTCCGCACTGCGCGGTCGGCTGCCAGGGCGACGACGCGTTTACTCCGTGGCTGGCGGCACAGTTTCCCGGCGGCAGCGATCGCTGGCCGCAGTATCCCTGTGAAACCTCACTGACGGTGGCGATCACCCATCCCAACAAAGAGCGCTCCTTCCTCAGCAACCATGGACATATTACCCGCCTGACCGCCGGGGATGTGCTGAGCCAGCTGCCGGCCGCCGCTGGCGAGAGCGATATCGTGTTGCTCTGCGGTACCTTTCTCTGTACCGGGCTGCTGTCCGACTATCCGCAGCTGCTCGCCTCGCTCCGCCAGCGCGGGTTTACCCTTGCCGTCGATACCGGCTGGCCGCCTCAGGGTTGGAGCGACCCGCTGCGTCATGAGGTCGACCGCTGGCTGGGCGACTGCGACTGGCTGTTGCTCAACGACGTTGAAACCCTGCAGCTGGCCGGCCACCCGACCCTCGCCGCAGCCGCCGCAGTCCTGGCGGCACGGCTCAGCGGCCGCGGCGGGTGCGTGGTAAAGCGCGGCGCCGACGGCGCGGACTGCTGGACGACCGACGGCCATCACCATGCGCCGACCCGGCCAGTCACCGTGATCGATACCATCGGCGCTGGTGACAGCTTTAACGCAGGATTTCTTGCCGCACTGCTGAGCGGCAAACCTGCGGCGGCCGCGCTGCGCTGGGGAAATACCGTCGCCGCGCAGGCGATCGGCACCTCCCCGCGCCGCTATCCCGACTGGCATACCCTGCAACATCACCTTGAGGAGGCCACCGATGGCCAGTGTTGAACTGATCGATGTCGCCAAGCGCTACGGCAAACAGACGGTGCTCCAGCCTCTGGACCTCACCATCCCCGACGGCAGCTTTACCGTACTGGTGGGCCCTTCCGGCTGCGGCAAGTCGACCCTGCTGCGCCTGCTGGCCGGTCTCGAAACGCTTTCCGGCGGCACCATTCTGATGAACAAGCGGCCGGTCAACGATCTGGATCCGGCCGACCGCGATGTGGCGATGGTCTTTCAGAGCTACGCGCTCTACCCCCACCTGACGGTGGCGGAGAATCTCGCCTTTCATATGCAGGTCAAAAAGGTGGATAAGCAGTTACAGAAAAGCAAAGTGCAGCAGGTCGCCAGCCTGCTGGGGATTGATAAACTGCTGGCTCGCTATCCGCGTGCGCTCTCCGGCGGCCAGCGCCAGCGGGTGGCGATGGGCCGGGCCATGGTCAGAAACCCCCAGGTTTTCCTGTTCGATGAGCCGCTGTCGAACCTTGACGCCCAGCTGCGGATGGAGCTGCGCGCGGAGATCAAATCCCTTCACCAGCGTATCAATACCACCATGATCTATGTCACCCATGACCAGGTGGAGGCGATGACCCTTGCCGATCAGATTGTGGTGATGCGCGACGGGCAGATCGTCCAGCAGGGGGCGCCGCTGGCCATTTACGACCAGCCCTGCAATACCTTCGTCGCCCGCTTTATCGGCTCCCCGCCGATGAATCTCCTGCCCGGTCAGCGCGCCGTGCGCGACGGCCAGCCCGGCGTCGCCTGCGGCGCGCTGTGGTTTCCGCTGGCCGAACGCTGGCATCAGGCCGTGGCGCAGCAGGGCGATGCCCCGCTGATTGTCGGTCTGCGCCCGCAGGATATTCTGCCGGATGCGCATGGCGCGCCGGCAACGGTAAACATCATGGAGGTGACGGGGGAATCCACCCTGCTGCATCTCGACTGGCAGGGTTTTCCGGTGTATGTGCAGGTTGCCGGCAGGGTGGCGGTCGCGGCGCAGCAGACGTTGGGGCTGACTCTCCGCCGCGAAAACCTGCATCTGTTTGATGCCGCCAGCGGCGAGCGGCTGGCGGAGACGCGCTAAGGGCGAAGGGAGCCGGTCATCATCCGTGTGGCCGGGCTCCGGGCGAGGTCGTGTTCCAGGGCTACTCCTCTTCCCGCTCCGCTGGGGTCCAGGTCGGCAGGGTCCGGAAGGTGTGCAACAGCCCTTCCGACCACGCCTTGCGGATGCGGTTGAAGTAGGGATCGCTGTCGGTGATGCGATGCTGCCCGGCGCTGCTCAGGCTGCCGCTGCGGTAGAGCAGCGTATCCAGCGGCAGACCGACGGACAGATTACTGCGCAGCGTCGAGTCAATGGAGATCAACGCGCAGCACATCGCCTGCTCCAGCGGCGTATCGATGGTCAGCACCCGATCGATGATCGGCTTGCCGTACTTGCTTTCGCCAATCTGGAAATAAGGCGTGTCGCGGGTGGCTTCAATAAAGTTGCCCTCCGGATAAATATGGAACAGACGATGGGTTTCGCCGGCGATCTGGCCGCCAAGCAGCAGGTTGCAGTTGAAGTTGGTGTTACTGCAGTTTTGCTGGTTGCTGCTGTCGCGCTGGATCACCTCCAGCAGCGTTTTCCCGATCAGCATGGCGGCGTCGTAGAGGGAAGTTACCTGCATCAGGTTCGGCTCCTGCTGGGTACGGATCCGCGCGCTGAGCAGGCTTATCACGCTCTGGGTGGTGGCCAGGTTGCCGGCGGATTGCAGCACCAGCACCCGTTCCCCTTCCTGATGGAAAACGTGCAGCTTTTTAAAAGTGGCAATATGGTCGACGCCCGCGTTGGTGCGGGAGTCGGAAGCAAACACCAGTCCATCCGCCAGGCACATGGCCACACAGTAGGTCATTGCGGTTATTCCCGTATTATTGCTGCTGCGCCTGCTGGCTGTGTTCGCGCACTTCAGCGTTGGTTAACATAATCTCCCCGCCGCCGCCCAACCGGGTGCCCCGTACCGGGCAGGCGTCGAGATAATCCAGCCCGGTCGCCAGCCGCAGATGCTGATTCAGACGACGGGTATTATTGGTGATATCAAACGACAGCCAGCGGCCGTCGAGCCACACTTCCGCCCAGGCATGCATCGCCACATGCTGGGCGTTATCGCTGTAGACATAGCCGCTGACGTAGCGCGCCGGGATGTCCAGCGCCCGGCAGCAGGCGAGAAAAACATGGGTATGATCCTGGCACACACCCTTCGCCCGGGCGAAGGCGTCGGCAGCGGAGTCCTGCACCTGGGTCGCGCCGGGGGAGTATGGCATTCTTAACAGCAGATCCGCCATCAGTTGATTCAAACTCTCTTCCGCCGCATCGGGACGATAGAGGCGCTGGGCAAACTCGCGGATCGCCGTATCGGCGCGGGTCAGCGGCGTAGAGCGCAGAAAAACCAGCGGCGACAGCAGCTCGGCCTCTTCATCACGCGTCTCTTCCCCCTCGTCGGCGATATCGACAATCCCGCTGGCGCGGATGGTGATCTCTTTGTGCGGGTTATCCAGCGTCAGCACATGCAGCACATTGCCCCAGCCGTCGGTAGTAGTCACCGCCGCGCCGTCCGGCAGGGTCAGCGTCCAGGCGGTGATGGTCTGCCGTCCGGTGCTGCGCGGCGTCAGGCGCAGATACTGGGTGGAAAACTTCACTTCTTCATCGTAGCCGTAGCGGGTGAGATGATCGATGACCAGTTTCATAAGGCCTCCAGATAGGTTTGTCTGATACTGTCGGACAGGGCGTTAATTCTCGCCAGCAGTCCGTTAAGCGTGGTCTGCAGGTCCGCCTGCGCCAGGTCGTCACGGGTGCTGAAGCGCAGGTCAACGTTGAGCTGATGGGCGAGGCGCAGCGGCTGATAGGAGCGATCGTTGGCGATCTTCTCCAGTTCGCCCACCAGGTCGGCAATGCTGGCGCGCAGCGAACGTGGAATATCGTTACGCAGGATCAGCAGCTCCATCACCGTTTCGCGACTGACCGGCTGGCGGTAGAGGCTGTTGTAAGCTTCGCGGGCGCTGACCGCATTGAGCAGGGTATCCAGCCGGTAGTATTCGCGCACCGGATCCGGATCGTTGGTCAGCTGTTGATCCTTAATCAGCAGCAGCTGGGTGGTGGCGAACGCACGCTCGATCAGCGTGCCGATACCGATAAAGCTCAGGGCGTCGTTGCGCAGCAGCGTGCCAATCACCGCCCCGCGAAACAGATGCACCCGCTCTTTCACCCACTCGAAAAAGCCGTCGCTCCCCAGCTCGCCCAGCCCCTGCTGGCGGAGGGTTCGCAGCTCGATGCGGGTGGCATTGATGCTCTCCCACACTTCGGCCGACAGACTGCCGCGCACCGCGTGCGCGTTGTTCCACGCCATCTCCACGCAGCTGTAAATACTGCAGGGGTTGTTGCCATCGAGGGCAAAAAAGTTAAGCAGATTGCTCATGGTAAAGCGGGCGTGGCGCGCCTGAAACAGCTCGTGGGTCATCGACAAATTTAGCGGCAGCGCCAGATCCCGCGACTGCTGACTGTGGCGGGGGATCATTGATAATTTCCAGGTCACGTCCAGCACCCGGGCGTAGCTCTCCGCCCGCTCAAGATAGCGGGCCATCCAGAACAGTTCACTCGCCGTACGACTTAGCATGATGCGTCATCCTCCATCACCCAGGTATCCTTGGTTCCGCCGCCCTGCGACGAGTTGACCACCAGCGACCCTTCGGTCAGCGCCACGCGGGTCAGGCCGCCAGGCACCAGCCGCATCTCCTGCCCGGACAGTACGTAGGGGCGTAAATCGATATGCCGGGGCGACAGCCCTTCATCAACGAAGGTCGGGCAGGTCGACAGCGCGAGGGTGTCCTGGGCGATATAGTTGGCCGGATTGGCCAGCAGGCGCTGGCGGAAGGCCTCCCGCTCCTCTTTGGTGGAACGCGGGCCGACCAGCATGCCGTAGCCCCCGGCGCCATGGACCTCCTTGACCACCATTAGCTCCAGATTGCTCAGCACGTAGCGCAGGTCCTCCGCTTTCCGGCACTGCCAGGTGGGGATATTGCTGAGGATCGGCTGTTCGCCGAGGTAAAAGCGGATCATCTCCGGGACGTACGGGTAGATCGATTTGTCGTCGGCCACCCCGGTGCCGATGGCGTTGGCCAGCACCACGCCGCCGGCGCGATAAACGGACAGCAGCCCCGGTACGCCGAGCATCGAATCGGCGCGGAAGGCCAGCGGGTCGAGCCAGGCGTCATCGATGCGGCGATAAATCACATCCACCCGCCGCGGCCCCTCGGTGGTGCGCATATACACCGCGCCGTTTTTAATAAACAGGTCGGCGCTTTCCACCAGCTCGACCCCCATCTGCTGCGCCAGGAAGCTGTGCTCGAAGTAGGCGCTGTTGAAGCGACCCGGCGTCATCACCACGACGCAGGGATCATCCACCAGCGAACTTTCGCGCAGGGTCTGCAGGAGGTAGCTCGGGTAGCGCTCCACCGGCGCAATGTGATGCTGCTCGAACATCTCCGGATAGAGGCGCATCATCATCTTACGGTTTTCGAGCATGTAGGAGACGCCGGACGGCGTGCGCAGATTATCCTCCAGCACGTAGTACTGACCGTCATTATTGCGCACCATATCGACGCCGGTGATATGGGCATAGGTGTTGTTTGGCAGGTTGATGCCCTGCATGCACGGCTGATACTGCTCGTTGGCCAGCACCTGCTCGGCCGGGATCAGCCCCGCACGCAGGATATTCTGCTCATGATAGATGTCATAGAGGAAAGCGTTCAGCGCTTTCACCCGCTGGCGTATACCGCGGTCAATGCGCTGCCACTCCCCGGCGGGAATGATCCGCGGCACGCTGTCAAACGGGATCAGCCGCTCGGTTCCTTCATCCTCGCCGTAAACGTTAAAAGTGATGCCGATACGGTGAAAGAGCAGTTCCGCTTGCGCTTTTTTCTGCCGGATAGAGAATTGATCGGTGTTGCGAAACCATTGCCACCAGGCATTATAGTGCGGCCGCTGTTCACCCTGGGCGGTCAGCATCTCGTCATAATAATGCCCGTCAGGAAGCGTTATTTTTATCATGGCCGTCTCCTCCGGTTGTACTCACTTTGTGGTAATCCCGGTAAGAGATAAGCATTAATTATGCCAGGTCATCCGCCGCCGCGGCGTTGTGCAAATCGGTTCTGACCCGCCGTCTGATTGTGCAAAAAATCGCCACGATGGCCGCCTGCGCCCGGCTGCGGTTGCACCGTCGTGAGGCAGGGCGACGATTTTTGCGCCATGGTGGACGCCAGCGCCGTCAGCCAGTGTGCCGCAGGCCGGGCCTCATAGCCCTTCTCGATCCGTTGGTATTCGCCTCCAGCGCGCCGTGGCCAGTGGCCCGGGCGCGTTGGCTTGTCTGTAAGACTAATCGCTTTGCCGGCGGTTGTAGCAGAAAACCAGGCAGGTAAATCCTCTGTTTTCGCGCAAAATGTTACCCCTGACACGCGCAGCGGCAGATATTCGTCTAAGGTTTTTGGATGGCCAAACGTCGTGGCCCGCAGTCGATAATGATAAGGAGAACTCCCCATGACGAGTACTGATGCACATCGTCCCGCTGCTTTGCCCTGTTCCCTGCGCCTGGCGATCGGCGGCGCCCTGCTCGCCCTGATGAGCCTGAATGTCCAGGCGGAAGACGGCAAAACCGCGCCGCCACCCTCGCCGGATATTCTGCTGGGCCCGTTGTTCAATGATGTCCAGAGCGCAAAGCTCTTTGCCGATCAAAAAACCTTCGCCGACGCGATCCCTAACAGCGATCCGCTGATGATCCTTGCCGATTACCGGATGCAAAAAAACCAGGCCAGCTTCGACCTGCGCCACTTCGTCGAGCTGAACTTCACGCTGCCGAAAGAGAACGACACCTATGTGCCGCCCAAAGGGCAAACCCTGCGTCAGCATATCGACGGCCTGTGGCCGGTCCTGACCCGCAGCACCGTCGAGGTGGAAAAGTGGGACTCGCTGCTGCCGCTGCCTAAGCCCTACGTGGTCCCCGGAGGACGCTTTCGCGAAGTCTATTACTGGGACAGCTATTTCACCATGCTGGGTCTTGCCGAAAGCGGTCACTGGGATAAAGTCGAAGATATGGTCGCCAACTTCGCCGCGGAAATTGACACCTGGGGCCATATCCCCAACGGTAACCGCACCTATTACCTCAGCCGTTCGCAGCCCCCCTTCTTCTCCTTTATGGTAAGCCTGCTGGCGACGCACGATGGCGACCAGGTGCTGAAAACCTACCAGCCGCAGCTGGAGAAAGAGTATCGCTACTGGATGGCAGGGGCGGACGCGCTGGCTCCCGGCAGCGCCGACAAACGGGCGGTGCGGATGGCCGATGGCGCGCTGCTCAACCGCTACTGGGACGATAACGACACCCCGCGCCCCGAGTCCTGGCTTGACGACGTCAAAACCGCCAAAAGCAACCCGAATCGTCCGGCCACCGAGATCTATCGCGACCTGCGCTCCGCCGCCGCTTCCGGCTGGGATTTCAGCTCCCGCTGGATGGACAATCCGCAGCAGCTCGCCACCATTCGCACCACCTCGATTGTCCCGGTCGATCTCAATGCCCTGATGTTCCATCTGGAGAAAACCCTCGCCCGCGCCAGTAAAGCTGCGGGGGACAGCGCCGGCGCTACGCGGTACGATGCGCTGGCCAACACCCGCCAGCAGGCTATCGAGAAATACCTGTGGAATGAAAAAGAGGGGTGGTACGCCGATTACGATCTGAAAAGCCACAAGGTGCGCAATCAGCTGACCGCCGCGGCGCTGTTCCCGCTGTACGTCAATGCCGCGTCACGCGAGCGGGCGACGAAAGTGGCGGCAGCCGCCGAGTCGCGGCTGCTCAAACCCGGCGGGCTGACCACCACCACCGTCAACAGCGGCCAGCAGTGGGACGCCCCCAACGGCTGGGCGCCGCTGCAGTGGGTGGCCGTCGAGGGGCTGCAAAACTATGGCCAGCAGAAGATCGCCATGGAGGTCAGCTGGCGTTTCCTGACCAACGTGCAGCATACCTATGACAGCAAACAAAAGCTGGTGGAGAAGTATGATGTGAGTTCGACCGGCACCGGCGGCGGCGGTGGGGAATATCCACTGCAGGACGGTTTTGGCTGGACCAACGGCGTCACCCTTAAGATGCTGGACCTGATCTGCCCGCAGGAGAAACCCTGCGATGCGCTGCCCGCCACCCGTCCGGCGACAACGCCTTCACCACAGGACAAACCCGCCGCTAACGACCCCGCCCCTGCGGCACCGCAAAAGACCGGCTCCTGACGCTGTTCCGCTTCCCCCTACCAAAATCGGTAGGGGTGAAGTGGTCTCCCTGGTCACGACCGTCCCGCGCAGGGCCATTCTGCGGCTCGCGGGAAACACCTCTCCACCCCCTCGCGCTGAACAGATCACCTTTTCGCTTGATTGCACAAATACAAACAATAATAATTCGCATTACTTTTTAACGAATAATGACAGATTCGTTTTTCCCGCGGCGGCGTACAGGAGTACCAGACCGCGCTGGTTCAGGATGATCTTATGAACGTGGCTATTTCTCGAAAACGCCCGAGGCTGCTGTACGCCCTCGCGGTCGCACTTCCCTTCACCGCGCAGGCCGAAGAGACGGTGGTGGTGACGGCCAGCCCGCCGGCGTCTGCCAGCGCGCCGACTGAAGGCTATAGCGCCAGCACCTCGCTCGGGGCGACGAAAACCGACCAGCCGTTAATCACCACCGCCCAGTCGGTGTCGGTTGTCACCCGCCAGCAGATGGCGGATCAGGGGGCGAATACCATCAGCCAGGCGCTGGAATATACCCCAGGGGTCTACTCCAGCTTCGGCGGCGGCGCCACCCGGTTTGACGCCATCTCCCTGCGCGGCTACCACGGCGGCGACGTCGATAACCTGTTCCTCGACGGCATGCGCCTGATGAGCGACGGCGGCAGCCATAACGTTGTGCAGATCGACCCATGGTTTATCGAACGCGTCGATGTGATCCGCGGCCCTTCCTCCGCGCTCTACGGGCAAAGCGTGCCGGGCGGCGTGGTCAACCTGACCTCCAAGCGCCCGCAGTTCAGTCAGCAGGGCCACGTCCGCCTGACTGGCGGAACGCAAAATACCAAAGGTGCGGCCTTCGATTACACCGACGCCATCAATGAGCAGTGGGCATGGCGGCTGATCGGTATGACCCGCAGCAGCGACACGCAGTATGACCATACCCGCGAAGAGCGCTACGCCATTTCGCCTTCCCTGCTGTGGCAGCCGGACAGCGACACCTCGCTGCTGCTGCGCGCCTATCTGCAAAAAGATCCTTCCGGCGGCTATCATGGCTCTTTGCCGCTGGACGGCACCCGCTTCGCGCACAATGGCCGTAAGCTCTCCACCAGCACCAACGAGGGCGATCCGGGAGATGGCTATCAGCGCCGTCAGCAGATCTACAGCTATGAGTTTGACCACCAGTTCACCGACGTCTGGTCGGTCTATTCCGCCGGGAGCTACACCCACACCAACGTCTCCCTCGATCAGGTCTACCAGGTCGGCTGGATAGATGACAGCGATAGTCTGGCCCGCGGCTACAGCGGCTCGCGCGGTTCGCTGGACGGCTGGTCAACCGATAACCGCCTGCGCGCCGATTTCAACACTGGCGATCTGGCGCATACCCTGATCCTCGGCGCCGAATATCATCGCTTCCGCAACGATCTGTGGACCGGCGCCGGCGGCGCGGCGCCGCTTAACCCGTTTACCGGCTATACCGCCCAGACCGGGCATACCGTGACCTACAGCGATGACAATAATCGCCGCTATTACCAGACCGGGCTGTATCTGCAGGATGAGATGGTCTGGGACCGCTGGCATATGGATGTTTCCGCCCGCTATGACCGCATCGTTTCCCAGCAGGTCAGCGACACCCAGGGCACCTCGAACCGCCGTTCAGACGATCATATCAGCGGCCGCGCCTCGCTGTTGTACGCTCTGGACAACGGGCTTTCACCCTATCTGAGCTACAGTCAGGCGATTACCCCGGCGATGCTGCCCGGCGCGGATGGCAAACCATTGAAACCGACCACCGCCGAACAGTTTGAAGCCGGCCTGAAGTTCCAGCCGCCGGGCAGCAGCGACCTCTACAGCATCGCGATTTACGACCTGACGCAAAAGGATGTCGCCACCCGCGACCCGAACATCGCCACCGCCACCTATATTCCTGCGGGGAAAGTGCATTCCCAGGGCGTCGAACTGGAAGCGCACCATCAGATCACGCCGCAGCTGAGCACTATCGCCTCGTATACCTGGAATCGTCTTCGCTTCCAGGACACTAAGGACGGTACCGACAATAACACGCCGCAGCTGACCCCGGATCAGATGGCCTCCTTCTGGGCGCGCTATCAGTTCCCGGCGGGGATCTCGGTGGGCGCCGGCGTCCGCTACATCGGCAAACAGTGGGCGGATGATGCCAACACCGCGCGGCTGCCGTCGGTGACGTTGATGGACGCCATGATGCGGGCCGACCTCGGCGTCTGGTCGCCGGGGCTGAAAGGCGCTTATGTGCAGGTTAACGCCAATAATATCGGCAATCGTGAATACGTTTCCGGCTGCTACGGCACCGGCAACTGCTACTGGGGAGCAGAGCGCAGCGTGATGGCTACCGTCGGCTACGATTTCTGAGGACGTGGCCTCCGGGAGACTCCCGGAGGCCAAACGAGGGATTACATGGCATCCAGCGCTTTCTGCAGCTTCCAGATATAGCGCGGCGCCTGCGGAGCCGGGTGTTTTTTCACCACATGCTCGAAGAACTCATCGGCGTCGAGATCGTTAATCTCGTCAATGGCGTCCTGCCGGTTTGACGAGAAGGTGCGCAACAGCGCGCCCGCGCCGTTGGCGTAGGAGACCACCACCGCATAGCGCATCACCTGCGGGTCTTTGATCCCCGCCAGCGGGCCGTTTTCCAGAATGCTCAGATAGGCGGCCCCCATCGAGATATTCCGTTCCGGGTTTTTCAGCTCACTGACCGACGGCTCGCCGCGCCAGCCCATCCGCCGATAGACATCGCGTCCGGAGGTCGACGGCTTAAGCTGCATCAGCCCGACGGCGCCGGATTTACTCACTACCGCAGGGTTACCGCCCGACTCGATGGCGATAATCGCCGTGATCAGCTGCGGATCCACGCCCCAGGCGGCGCCAGCTTTTTCACTGATCGGCATCCACTGCATCGCCCGCTTCACCGGGACCTCGGGGTTCCACGGCGGATTGGTGTAATCATGTTTCGAACTACAACCGGCCAGAAAAACGACTAAAATAAGCAACCATCTCAATTTCACACATCTATCCTTATCTACCCAAACGCCATCATGCTGCAGAACGACGGCAGCGGTACGTCCCCCGCCCGCCGACAGCCTGATGGATGACGGGTGCGGATTGAAGTTAGCCACCTGGAGATGACAATCGCCATTCCAGGCGGCATCATAACCCTTTCATTCATAGCAAGGAATTATCATGTCTCAGTTTTATCTGGTCGCGCCATCCGGTTATTGCATCAACCAGCAGGCGGCGGCCCGCGGCGTCGAGCGTCTGCAGCAGGCCGGACACGAGGTGGCCCACCAGCAGGTCATTCCCCGCCGGCTGCAGCGTTTCGCCGGGACTGAACATGAACGGCTGGCCGATATTAACCAGCTTGCCCAGCTGCCCGGGCGCAACCGGATCGTCCTCGCGGTGCGCGGCGGCTACGGCGCCAGTCGTCTGCTGCCGCATATCGACTGGCAGGGGCTGATTGCCCGCCAGCAGCGCGACCCGCTGCTGATTTGCGGCCACAGCGATTTCACCGCCATCCAGTCGGGCCTGCTGGCCCTGGGCAATGTCGTCACCTTCAGCGGGCCGATGCTCGCGGGCAACTTCGGCGCGGAGACCCTCGATCCGTTTACCGAACACCATTTCTGGCAGGCGCTGCGCCAGCCGGAATTCACCCTCGAATGGCCGGGCGAAGGGCCGAACTGCCGGGTGGAAGGCACCTTGTGGGGCGGGAATCTGGCGATGCTGACCTCGCTTATCGGCACCCCGTGGCTGCCGGCGATCCGCGACGGCATCCTGGTGGTGGAGGATATCAATGAGCACCCGTTCCGCGTCGAACGCATGCTGCTTCAGCTGTTGCACAGCGGCGTACTGGCGGCGCAGAAGGCGGTGATCTTCGGCAGCTTCACCGGCGGCACGCCGAACGACTATGACGCGGGATACGACCTGCCGCAGGTCTTTGATTACCTGCGCCAGCAGCTCTCTGTACCGATGATTAGCGGACTGGAGTTTGGTCACGAACAGCGCACGGTGACCCTGCCGCTGGGCGCGCGCGCGCGGCTGGTGAATCAGGCGGCGGCCACCACCCTGACAATCAGCGGCCACCCGGTGCTGGCAGAATAAATTTGTCAGACGCATAGGCGGATCCCCTGCGAATTGTTAAAATAGTGTCACTTTTAGCCATTTTTTCACGCCAGTCAGGGAGTACGTGAACATTGGACGCCGCTGCGGTCATTAGTCTGTTTATTCTGGGTTCTGTTTTAGTAACCTGCAGTATCTTATTGAGCTCCTTTTCTTCTCGCCTTGGCATCCCGATTCTGGTCATCTTTCTGGCTATCGGGATGCTGGCAGGCATTGACGGCATCGGCGGCATCCCCTTCGACAACTACCCCTTCGCCTACATGGTGAGTAACCTGGCGCTGGCGGTGATCCTGCTGGACGGCGGGATGCGCACCCAGGCCAGCTCCTTTCGCGTGGCGCTATGGCCGGCGCTGTCGCTGGCGACGGTCGGGGTGCTGATCACTTCGGCGCTCACCGGGATGATGGCGGCCTGGCTGTTCAAACTGGATATGATCGAAGGCCTGCTGATCGGCGCCATTGTCGGCTCCACCGACGCCGCGGCGGTCTTCTCGCTGCTCGGCGGCAAGGGGCTCAACGAGCGCGTCGGCTCGACGCTGGAAATTGAGTCAGGCAGTAACGACCCGATGGCGGTTTTCCTGACCATCACCCTGATCGAAATGATCCAGCAGCACCAGACCGGCCTCAGCTGGATGTTCGCCGTGCATATCATTCAACAGTTTGGCCTCGGGATCGTCATCGGCCTCGGCGGCGGCTACCTGCTGCTGCAGATGATCAACCGCATCGTGCTGCCCGCCGGGCTCTATCCGCTGCTGGCGCTGAGCGGCGGGATCATGATTTTCGCCGTCACCACCACCCTCGACGGCAGCGGTATCCTCGCCGTCTATCTCTGCGGCTTTTTGCTGGGCAACCGGCCGATCCGCAACCGGCACGGTATCCTGCAGAACTTCGACGGTCTGGCGTGGCTGGCGCAAATCGCCATGTTCCTGGTGCTGGGCCTGCTGGTGACGCCCTCCGACCTGCTGCCGATCGCTATCCCGGCGCTGCTGCTGTCGATGTGGATGATTTTCATTGCCCGTCCGCTGTCGGTGTTTGCCGGTCTGCTGCCGTTCCGCGGATTTAACCTCCGTGAACGGGTGTTTATCAGCTGGGTTGGCCTGCGCGGCGCGGTGCCGATTATTCTCGCGGTGTTCCCGATGATGGCCGGCCTGGACAACGCCCGCCTGTTCTTCAATGTCGCCTTCTTCGTGGTGCTGGTGTCGCTACTGCTGCAGGGCACCTCGCTATCGTGGGCGGCGAAAAAAGCCAAAGTGGTGGTGCCGCCCGTCAGCTGGCCCATCTCCCGCGTCGGGCTGGATATTCACCCGGAAAACCCGTGGGAGCAGTTCGTCTACCAGCTGGGGGCCGATAAATGGTGCATCGGCGCGGCGCTACGCGACCTGCATATGCCGCCGGAGACGCGGATTGCCGCGCTGTTTCGCAACAATGCCCTGCTGCACCCCACCGGCAGCACCCGCCTGCGGGAAGGCGATATCCTGTGCGTCATTGGCCGGGAACACGACCTGCCTGCGCTGGGCAAAATGTTCAGCCAGTCGCCGCCGGTGGCGCTCGATCAGCGCTTTTTCGGCGACTTTATCCTTGATGCCGAGGCCCGCTTCGCCGATGTGGCGCAAATCTACGGCATCGACGGCGGAGAGGAGTTCCGCGAACATCAGCAGTCGCTGGGGGAAGTGGTTCAACAGCTGCTGGGCGCCGCGCCGGTGGTGGGCGACCAGGTGGAGTTCGCCGGGATGGTGTGGACAGTAGCGGAAAAAGAGAACGATCACGTACTGAAGGTAGGGGTCCGGGTCGCGGAAGACGAGGCGGAGTGATCCGCCCCGGAATACGTTACAGGGTCACAACCGGCACCCGCGGCGCCAGGGCGCACATCAGCTCATAGCCGACGGTGCCGCAGCTGGCCGCCACGTCGTCGATTTTAATCTCTTTGCCCCACAGTTCGACCGGCGCGCCAATCCCGGCCTGCGGACAGGGGGTTAAATCGACCGCCAGCATATCCATCGACACGCGCCCGACGGTGGTGGTCCGCACGCCGTCCACCAGCACCGGCGTGCCGCTCGGCGCCACCCGCGGATAGCCGTCGGCATAGCCGCAGGCGACGATGCCGATCCGCTGCTCCTGGGTGGTGCGATACAGGCCGCCATAGCCGATCGCCTCGTCGGGGCGCAGGTTCTGCACGGCGATGATTTCGCTGCGCAGGGCCATCACCGGCTTCAGGCCGGTGTTCGCGATGTCCTGCCACTGCCCTGAGGGCGACGCGCCATACAGCACGATGCCCGGTCGAACCCAGTCAAAATGCGCTTCCGGATGCCAGAGGGTCGCCGCCGAGTTGGCCAGCGAGCGCGGGCAATCCAGCCCCTCCGCCGCTTGTTCAATACGGCGCATCGGCTCGACAATCCCCTGCGGGTTCTCCGCCTCCGCGAAGTGCGACATCAGCGTCATCTCGCCGACGTTGCTTATCGCCCGCAGCTGCTGCCAGACGGTATGCACCCGCTCCGGCATAAAGCCCAGCCGGTTCATGCCGCTGTTCACCTTGAGATAGATATCCAGCGGCGCGCGCAGCTTCGCCTGCTGCAGCGCCTTAATCTGCCAGTTGCTGTGAACGCTGGTGGTTAAGCGATATTGATCCAACACCGCCAGCTCATCGGCATGGAAGAAGCCCTCCAGCAGCAGGATCGGACCTTTCCAGCCCTGCTCGCGCAACAGGATCGCCTCTTCCAGGTTGAGCAAGGCGAAACCATCCGCCGCGCTCAACGCACTCCATACCCGCGCCACGCCATGGCCATAAGCATTAGCTTTGACCACCGCCCACAGGCGCGACCCGGGGGCCGCGCGACGCACTATCTGTAAATTCTGCCGCAAGGCCAGCAGGTCGATGCTGGCCACTACCGGACGGGTCATGCAAGCTCCTTAGTTGTGTGCGCCATGCAGATGCTGCGGACGCGCCGGGGTGAACCCGGGGCTGTAGCGGGCGACCGCCAGATCGTCGTAAGGGATCGCCGGCGTGCGGCCGGAGATCAAATCGCTGATAAGCTGCCCTGAGCCGCAGGCCATGGTCCAGCCGAGGGTACCGTGACCAGTGTTGAGCCACAGGTTTTTAAACGCCGTGCGCCCGACCACCGGCGTGCCGTCCGGCGTCATCGGCCGCAGGCCGGTCCAGAAGGTGGCCTGCTCAACGTGGCCGCCGCGCGGGAACAGGTCGCGCACCACCATTTCCAGAGTTTCCCGACGCGGCTGCAGCAGCGCTTTGTTAAAACCGACGATCTCGGCCATACCGCCGACGCGAATGCGCTGATCGAAACGGGTGATGGCGATTTTATACGTCTCATCAAGGATAGTGGAAACCGGCGCGCCGTCTTCCTGGGCAATCGGGATGGTTAACGAATAGCCTTTCAGCGGGTAGACCGGAATATCCACCAGCCCCTTGAGCATCGCCGTCGAGTAGGAGCCGAAGGCCATCACATAGGCGTCGCCTTTGATAATCTCATCGCCGCATTTCACCCCGGCAATGCGATCGCCCTCCTGCAGCAGGGCGTCCACCGGGGTATTGAAGCGGAAGGTGACCCCGGCCTGTTCCGCCATCGCCGCCAGACGGGTGGTAAACAGCTGGCAGTCGCCGGTTTCATCGTTTGGCAGGCGCAGGCCGCCGGTCAGTTTGTGGCTGACCTCCGCCAGCGCGGGCTCCACTTCCGCCAGCCGCTTCGCCTCCAGCAGCTGATACGGCACGCCGGCGTCCTCCAGCACCGCGATGTCGCGGGTGGCGTTTTCATACTGTTTGGCGGTACGGAACAGCTGCAGCGTCCCGCCCTGACGCCCTTCATACTGAATGCCGGTGGTGTCGCGCAGCGCCTTCAGGCAGTCACGGCTGTACTCCGCCAGGCGCACCATCCGGCCTTTGTTCTCCATATAGTGGTGGGTGTCGCAGTTGCGCAGCATCTGCCACATCCACTTCAGCTGGAACGACGTACCGTCAAGGCCGATCGCCAGCGGCGCATGGCGCTGGAACATCCATTTTATCGCCTTCAGCGGCACCCCCGGCGCCGCCCAGGGCGCCGCATAGCCGGGAGAAATCTGCCCGGCGTTGGCCGCGCTGGTCTCCTCTGCCGGACCGGGCTGACGGTCGATAACCGTCACCTCATGACCCGCCTGACTCAAATACCACGCGCTGGCTACCCCAACCACCCCACTTCCCAGTATGACGACACGCATAGCGACTCCGTAACAGTTAAAGAACAATCATCTAATTACAAATTGATAACTCAGATGAAAATATTATTCAACATACGCTTTATTTATGGTGACTTAACTCACAGCAAACCGCACCAGCCCTGCGATGCGAGATTTACGATCTCATGCTGCGCTTTATTTTTACCCAGCATTATATTCTGTAAATAAGCACAAAAAACGGCTTTGAGATGGGGAAATCGCGAAGAAAAGCGATTGGCTGACAACACAGTTTGCTGTGCGGTGTTCTATGCTTGTTTAGAGGTTTTCCGTTCAGAGAAAACCAACAACAACGAGGGCGCGCTAATGGCTACGATTGACTCCATGAACAGGGACACCACCCGTTTAAGCGATGGACCCGACTGGACGTTTGAGTTACTGGAAACCTACCTGGCCGAAGTGGACCGGGTCGCTAAGCTCTATCGTCTTGACACCTACCCGCACCAGATCGAAGTCATTACTTCCGAGCAGATGATGGACGCCTACTCCAGCGTCGGCATGCCCATCAACTATCCGCACTGGTCGTTCGGCAAAAAATTCATTGAGACCGAGCAGGCCTATAAGCACGGCCAGCAGGGCCTGGCGTATGAGATTGTCATCAACTCCAACCCCTGTATCGCCTACCTGATGGAAGAAAACACCATCACCATGCAGGCGCTGGTGATGGCGCACGCCTGCTACGGGCATAACTCGTTCTTTAAAAACAATTACCTGTTTCGCAGCTGGACCGACGCCAGCTCAATCATCGATTACCTGATCTTCGCCCGCAAATACATTACCGAGTGCGAAGAACGCTATGGCGTCGACGAAGTGGAGAAACTGCTCGACTCCTGCCATGCGCTGATGAACTACGGCGTCGACCGCTATAAACGTCCGCAAAAAATCTCTCTGCAGGAGGAGAAGGCGCGGCAGAAAAGCCGGGAAGAGTATCTGCAGAGCCAGGTGAATATGCTGTGGCGCACCCTGCCGAAGCGCGAAGAGGAGAAGGCGATTGAGTCCGCCCGCCGCTACCCTTCCGAACCGCAGGAGAACCTGCTGTACTTTATGGAGAAGAACGCCCCGCTGCTGGAATCGTGGCAGCGCGAGATCCTGCGCATCGTGCGCAAAGTCAGCCAGTATTTCTACCCGCAGAAACAGACCCAGGTGATGAACGAGGGGTGGGCCACCTTCTGGCACTACACCATCCTCAATCATCTCTATGACGAAGGGAAAGTGACCGAGCGCTTTATGCTGGAGTTTCTCCACAGCCACACGAACGTGGTGTTCCAGCCGCCATACAACAGTCCGTGGTACAGTGGGATTAACCCCTACGCGCTGGGCTTCGCCATGTTCCAGGACATCAAGCGCATCTGCCAGTCGCCCACCGAAGAGGACAAGTACTGGTTCCCGGATATCGCCGGTTCCGACTGGCTGGAAACGCTGCATTTCGCCATGCGCGACTTCAAGGATGAGAGCTTTATCAGCCAGTTCCTGTCGCCGAAGATCATGCGCGATTTCCGCTTCTTCACGGTGCTCGACGACGACCACAACAATTATCTCGAGATCTCGGCTATCCACAACGAAGAGGGCTATCGCGAGATCCGCAACAAGCTCTCAGCGCAATATAACCTCAGCAATCTTGAGCCGAATATCCAGGTGTGGAACGTTGACCTGCGCGGCGACCGCTCGCTGACGTTGCGCTATGTGCCGCACAACCGCGTCCCGCTGGACAAAGGGCGGCGCGAAGTGCTGAAACATGTGCATCGTCTGTGGGGGTTCGATGTGCTGCTGGAGCAGCAGAACGCCGACGGCAGCATTGAGCTACTGGACCGCTGCCCGGCGCGGCCGAACGCGCTATAGCTTTACGGGACGTATAAAACGACGAAGGGGGCCATCGGCCCCCTTATTGTGTTTATCGATGGCGAATAGCCAGCTTAACGCACATTCATGGCTAAATCGCCGGGCAGCGATTTCTGCATCCGGTGCCAGATCTCGCCGCTGTCATGGCCGTAGCGACGAACCAGCTCATACACCTGATCGTGCAGGCCCCCTTCGCACACCTTCGCCAGCTGATGATAAAAGCCCAGCGCCAGGCTGCGCGCTTCCGGGCTGGAGAAATAGTGGCGGCCAATGCGGGTATACAGCCCCTTCATGCCGTTGAGGATCAGACCATAGATCGGATTGCCGGAGGCGAACGCCAGACCGCGGAAAATGTTGTAATCGAGGTCGGCGAAGGCGTCGGCGTGATCTTCCACTTCCCGGGCGCTGTCCAGCACCGCCAGCGCTTTATCCGGATGCTGACGGAACGCGGTGCGAATAAAAATCGTGGAAATATTGGTGCGCACGGAGAGCAGGTTATCAATCAGCTGCGGGACGCTGTCGTGATCGAGACGCGCCAGCGTTTCAAGGATATTCAGCCCGGAGGTCTCCCAGAAGTTGTTCACTTTGGTGGGTTTGCCGTGCTGAATGGTCAACCAGCCGTCACGCGCCAGACGCTGCAACACTTCGCGCAGAGTGGTGCGGGTGACACCGATCAGCTCAGAAAGCTCGCGTTCAGCGGGGAGAATCGATCCAGGTGGGAAGCGGTTATTCCAGATGCTCTCAATGATATACTCTTCCGCGAAACCCGCAGGGCTCTGCGCCTTAATGACCATAATAATATTTCCATTACACATTGTTGCAATTGCACTCATCATACCAGAGCCGCTATAGCGCAGATAGCATCGCAAGTGAATTAAAAAGGGATCGCCGTTTCATTTTCCGTTTTTACTTTACGCTTTTCCTTCTCTCCCGTAACCGCCGCCGCGCTGCGAAGAAAGTTGCTTCTCATTTTGCTCAGCTGATACTCTTGCCAATCGTTACGCACAAAATCATGTACTAATTGACGGGGAAGGATTCTGTCGTGGAAATTTCTTATGGCCGCGCGCTGTGGCGCAATTTTCTTGGCCAGTCGCCTGACTGGTACAAGCTGGCATTAATTATTTTCTTAATCATTAATCCGCTGGTGTTCGCCTTAGCGCCGTTTGTCGCCGGCTGGCTGCTGGTGGTTGAGTTTATCTTTACCCTCGCCATGGCGCTGAAGTGCTATCCACTGCTGCCGGGGGGGCTGCTGGCATTTGAAGCGGTGCTGATCGGCATGACAAGCCCTGGTCATGTGCGGGAAGAGATCGCCAGCAACCTGGAAGTGCTGCTCCTGCTGATGTTCATGGTGGCGGGCATCTACTTTATGAAGCAGCTGCTGCTCTTCGTCTTTACGCGCCTGCTGCTCGGCATCCGCAGCAAAATGCTGCTGTCGCTGGCCTTCTGCCTGGCCGCCGCCTTCCTCTCCGCCTTTCTCGATGCGCTCACCGTGGTGGCGGTGGTGATTAGCGTCGCCGTCGGGTTTTACGGCATCTATCACCGCGTCGCCTCGGCGCGCCCCGACGATAGCGATGTGCAGGACGACAGCCATATCGATCAGCACTACCGCGAGGTGCTGGAGCAGTTCCGCGGTTTTCTGCGCAGCCTGATGATGCACGCCGGCGTCGGTACCGCGCTCGGCGGCGTCATGACCATGGTCGGCGAGCCGCAAAACTTAATTATAGCCAAAGCGGCGGGCTGGCATTTTGGCGAATTCTTCATTCGCATGTCGCCCATCACGCTGCCGGTGCTGGTCTGCGGGCTGCTGACCTGTCTGCTGGTGGAAAAGTATCGCCTGTTTGGCTACGGCGAACCGCTGCCGCCGGCGGTCCGAAAGGTGCTGCAGGACTTTGACGATCGCAGCCGCGCGCAGCGCAGTCGTCAGGAACGGCTGCGGCTGATTGCCCAGGCGCTGATTGGCGTCTGGCTGATCGCAGCCCTCGCATTGCACCTTGCCGAAGTCGGCCTCATTGGCCTGTCGGTGATCATTCTCGCTACCACCTTTACCGGCGTGACCGATGAACATGCGATTGGCAAGGCGTTCACCGAGGCGTTGCCCTTCACCGCGCTGCTGACGGTATTCTTTGCCGTCGTGGCGGTGATCATCGACCAGCAGCTGTTCACGCCGGTCATCGAGTTTGTTCTGCAGGCCTCGCCGCACGCGCAGCTGTCACTGTTTTATCTGTTTAACGGCCTGCTGTCGTCCATCTCGGATAACGTTTTTGTCGGTACGGTCTACATCAACGAAGCGAAAACCGCCCTCGAGCATGGCGCCATCAGCCTGAAGCAGTTTGAGATGCTGGCGGTGGCGATCAACACCGGCACCAACCTGCCGTCAGTGGCCACCCCGAACGGCCAGGCGGCATTCCTCTTCCTGCTGACTTCCGCGCTGGCGCCGCTTATCCGGCTCTCCTATGGCCGCATGGTGTGGATGGCTCTGCCCTACACCCTCGTGCTGACGCTGGTCGGCCTGCTGTGCGTCGAGTTCACCCTGATGCCGGTCACCGAATGGTTGCTGGCTCACGGCTGGCTGGTTACCCCCACCCTGCCCTGATCCACCCGTCGCCCGGGTTCGCCCGGGCGATTCAATAACCAGTTACGTAATATTTTCCGCCGGGCCGCTGGCGTCGGTTCTGTTTTCGTTTACACTGCCATGATTTAGCATCTTCCAGGGAAATGATTATGTTGCAATATTTAAACCAGTGCTCGCGGGGACGCGGCGCCTGGCTCCTGATGGCATTGACCGCGTTCATTCTCGAACTCGTCGCGCTGTGGTTCCAGCACGTGATGCTGCTGCAGCCGTGTGTGATGTGCATTTATGAACGCTGCGCCCTGTTTGGCATCATGGGCGCGGGGCTGGTGGGCGCCATTGCCCCCAAAACGCCGCTGCGCTATGTCGCCATGCTGATTTGGCTGTACAGCGCGGTACGTGGGCTGCAGCTGGCGTGGGAACATACGATGATCCAGTTGCACCCATCGCCGTTCCAGACCTGTGATTTCGCCGCCCGCTTCCCGAGCTGGCTGCCGCTGGATAAATGGTTGCCGCAGGTGTTTGTCGCGTCCGGCGACTGTTCGGTACGCCAGTGGCAGTTCCTGTCGCTGGAGATGCCGCAATGGCTGGTGGGCATTTTCGCGGCCTATCTGGTGGTGGCTATCCTGGTGATCGTTGCTCAGCCTTTTAAAGCGAAAAAGCGCGATCTGTTTGGCCGCTAAGCCGCTGTGAGTCCCGCGCATCATGAAACGCCCTCCGGGGCGTTTTTTTGTGCCTGCTGTTCATCGCTGAATCGTTTCCTGTCTGCGGTTGACCACGGCCATCAAAAGATGCATATTAAATACATCTTATATAGCCCCACAGGAGCTCACATGTCATCTTTACTGATCCCCGCAGACTGGAAAGTTAAACGCTCCACCCCGTTCTTTACCAAAGAGAACGTCCCCGCCGCCCTGCTGAGCCACCACAACACCGCAGCCGGCGTCTTCGGTCAGCTGTGCGTCATGGAAGGTACGGTGACCTATTACGGTTTTGCCAATGAACAGGCGACGGAGCCGGAGAAAAAAGTCGTCATTCATGCCGGGCAGTTTGCCACCAGTCCGCCGCAGTACTGGCACCGCGTCGAACTCAGCGACGATGCCCGCTTCAATATTCACTTCTGGGTGGCGGATGAAACCGACGGTGAAAACGGGCTGTTCCACGCGAAAAAAGCGTGACGGCGCTTACCGCGCCCTGTCAGGCAGATTAAGGATGTGGTCCTGCCAGTCGACAACGGTGGACTCGGGCACCGCAATATGACGGACGGAGATGCGTTCGCCGTGCATCGCCGCTTTTGAGCCGGTCAGCAGCGGGTGCCAGGCCGGCAGAGGCTTGCCTTCCGCCAGCAGGCGATAGGCGCAGGTTGGCGGCAGCCATTCGAAAGTCGGCAGATTTTCGCGCGTGAGCTTGATGCAGTCCGGCTCATATTCGAAACGACGCTCGTAGTTACGGCACTGGCAGGTTTTGATATTGAGCTGACGGCAGGCGACGTTGGTGAAGTAGATCTCATCGGTATCTTCATCCATCAGCTTATGCAGGCAGCACTGGCCGCAACCGTCACACAGCGATTCCCACTCCGCGTCGGTCATGTCATCCAGGGTTTTTTGTTGCCAGAAAGGTTGTTCGCTCATCGAAGTGTCCGTCGTTGCCAGTTAAGGGTGCACCTTATAACCAGTCTGGCACGACGATGCAAGTTTTGCCGCCCCAAAAGGCGGCAAACCGCGCTTACAGTACCCGGGTGGTGAGCGACAGGCCGTTGAAGCCGACCACCAGCTCGTCGCCGCTGTGCAGCGGCCCTACCCCTTCCGGGGTGCCGGTGAGGATCACGTCCCCGGCTTTGAGAGTAAAGAAGCGCGACATATAGGCGATCAGCGGCACGATCTTATGGATCATGTCGGCGGTGGTGCCCTGCTGGCGCACCTCGCCGTTAATCTTCAGGCTTAACGGCGTATTCTGCGGGTCGCCGTGGAACTCGGCGGCCGGAATAAAGCCGGAGATCGGACAGGCGTTATCGAAGCCTTTGGCTTTTTCCCACGGCTGCCCGGCCTTTTTCATCTTCGCCTGCAGGTCGCGCAGGGTGAGATCCAATGCGACGCCATAGCCGGCAATCCCTTTCTGCACATGCTCTTCCGTCGCCTGACGCAGCGTACCGCCGATCAGCACCGCCAGCTCGACTTCGTGATGCACCGAGCCCAGCCCCTCAGGAAGCACCAACGGCTGACGGAGATCGCACAGCGCGCTCTCAGGTTTAATAAACAGCACCGGCTCTTCCGGCGTCGCACTGCCCATTTCCTTGATGTGCTTTGCATAATTACTGCCGACGCAAACCACTTTGCTCACCGGATAATCCAGGAGCGCTCCCTGCCAGTTATGATGTTGGTACATTATTTTCCCTCGTGGGTTAATCGGATTGTTTCCCCTGTTCCGCCAGGTGTTTCTTTAGTAGATTTTCAGACGGCGGAGGAAGTTGCAGGTAATAGCCCTGTTCGCTTAACGCCTGTTTCACTTTTTCCAGGTCGGCGTTAACCAGTTTTTTGCGCCCATCCAGCGGCAGCAGCATCGCCATTTGCGGCGTGCCGAAGCCGCGCATCAGCTCGTCAGGAACGCGTGAGAAATCGTCCTTTTTTTCGACGTATAAATAGGTTTGTTCACGTTTAGTACTTCGATAGATCACACAAAACATAGTTTTACTCGGAATTAGACCCGTGGTCACTTGCCTCAATATATGAGTGACTATAACATGCCTTTTAGTCTTCGGAATATCACCGCACTTCGGCGGTCGATAAACAGCAAATTGAGTAAGGCCAGGATGTCAAATACGCCAATCGAACTTAAAGGCAGTAGCTTCACGTTATCTGTCGTTCATTTGCACGATGCAAATCCCGAGGTTATTCGTCAGGCGTTAGAAGACAAAATCGCCCAGGCTCCCGCCTTTTTACGCCATGCTCCGGTGGTGGTGAATATCGCCAGCGTCGAGGAGAGCGTCGAATGGCGCGCCGTCAACGAGGCTATCGCCGCGACCGGTTTACGTATTATGGGCGTCAGCGGATGCAAAATCCCGCGCCTGAAAACCGAAATCGACCGCGCCGGTATCCCGTTATTAACCGAAGGGAAAGAAAAAGCCCCTCGTCCGGCACCGTCCGAACCTGCCCCGCCGCCGCCAGTTGCTAACCAGATCACAAAAACGCGTTTGATTGACCAGCCGGTACGTTCCGGTCAGCGCATTTATGCGCCACACTGTGATCTTATTGTTACAAATCATGTGAGTGCCGGCGCGGAACTTATCGCTGACGGCAATATCCATGTATATGGCATGATGCGAGGACGCGCATTGGCAGGCGCCGGTGGCGACAGAGACGCCCAGATATTTTGTACCCACCTTGCGGCGGAGCTGGTCTCCATCGCCGGGGAATATTGGCTGAGCGATAACATCCCGGCCGAATTTTATGGCAAAGCGGCACGCCTGCGTTTAGGCGAAAGCGCTTTGACAATTCAACCGTTAAATTAATCCCTTTTTAACAAGGAATTTCTATGGCACGCATTATTGTTGTGACTTCGGGTAAAGGGGGCGTTGGCAAGACCACCTCCAGCGCGGCCATCGCTACAGGTTTGGCCCAGAAGGGAAAGAAAACCGTCGTTATCGACTTCGACATCGGCCTGCGTAACCTCGACCTGATTATGGGCTGCGAACGTCGCGTCGTTTATGATTTCGTCAACGTCATCCAGGGCGATGCCACATTGAACCAGGCGCTGATCAAAGATAAGCGCACGGAAAACCTCTACATTCTCCCGGCTTCCCAGACCCGGGATAAAGACGCCCTGACCCGCGAAGGCGTCGACAAAGTTCTCGAAGAACTGAAGAAGATGGAGTTCGATTTCATCGTCTGTGATTCCCCGGCAGGCATTGAAACCGGTGCGCTGATGGCGCTCTATTTCGCTGATGAAGCCATTATCACCACCAACCCGGAAGTCTCCTCCGTTCGCGACTCCGACCGTATCCTTGGCATTCTCGCCTCCAAATCCCGCCGCGCGGAAAATGGCGAAGAGCCGATCAAAGAGCACCTGCTGCTGACCCGCTACAATCCAGGCCGCGTCAATAAAGGCGATATGCTGAGCATGGAAGACGTGCTGGAGATTCTGCGCATCAACCTGGTGGGCGTGATCCCGGAAGACCAGTCAGTCCTGCGCGCATCCAACCAGGGTGAGCCCGTGATCCTCGATGCCGCGTCGGACGCAGGCAAAGCCTATGCCGATACCGTTGAACGTCTGCTCGGAGAAGAACGCCCTTTCCGCTTCATTGAAGAAGAGAAGAAAGGATTCCTCAAACGCCTGTTCGGAGGATAAATTATGGCTTTACTCGACTTTTTTCTCTCGCGAAAAAAGAACACGGCTAATATTGCGAAAGAACGCCTGCAAATCATCGTCGCCGAGCGCCGCCGCGGGGACGCGGAGCCGCATTACCTGCCGCAGTTGCGCAAAGATATTCTGGAAGTGATCTGTAAATACGTGCAGATCGACCCGGAGATGGTTAGCGTGCAGCTGGAGCAACGGGACGGTGATATTTCCATTCTTGAGCTGAACGTGACCCTACCCGAAACGGAAGAGTCGAAACCCTGACCTGCTGTTCCATCCCGAAAAAAACCGGCTACGCCACGCGCCGCCGGTTTTTTTATACCCTGAACCAGACCCGCCCGCTAGCGCGGATAGTCGTTTAACAGCCTCTTCAGCCGTTCGCCCATCAGCTCACCACGCCAACCGGAAATCAGCTCAGGCTCAGCGGCCTGCGTTTTCAGCTGCCAGTGCCAGTTCAGCAGCTGGTTGATCTGTCGACGCGACGCCAGCAGCTCCGCGCTTACGCCCTTCTCCGCGCTCACTTCCTGCACCAGCGCTTTAATCTCTTTAAAGGCTTTGCGGTAGCCCGGCATGTCGATCAGATTCTGCAGCGGCGCCGGCAGCGACGACTCCGGCAGCGCCTGGGCTTTCTCGACCAGGCCGATCAGCGTTTTGCCATGGAAGCGAATTTCGCTACCGGACAACCCGAGGCTGTCGAGCTCGCCGAGGCTGGTGGGCATATAGCGCGCCACGCTCCACAGATGCTCTTCCCGCACCACAAAGTTCACCGCCAGGTCGCGCTCACGCGCTTTGCGCAGACGCCACTCCGCCAGCAGCTGCAGGCAGCCCAGCTGGCGGGTACGCAGCTGCCAGGCGTTGCCGATATCGCGCCAGGCCTCGGCCGGGTCGACCACCTCCTGACGGCGCTGCTGCATCAGGCGACATTCGTCCAGTGCCGCCGATAGCCAGCCCGCGCGATCGGTCTCCGCCATTAATTGGCTGGCGATCGGCAGCAGGTACCAGACGTCGGCCGCAGCGTATTCACACTGACGCTCGGTCAGCGGTCGCGCCAGCCAGTCGGTGCGGGATTCGCTTTTGTCCAGCGCGACCCCGGAATACTCTTCCACCATCGAGGCAAAGCCCCAGGACATCGGCCGACCGCAGAAGGCCGCCAGGATCTGGGTGTCGATCAGCGGCTGCGGCATCAGGTTGAACGCGTTGAGGAAGACTTCTAAATCTTCGCTGCCGGCATGCAGGTATTTGGTCACATCCGGATTGAGCAGCAGGTCGCGCATCGGCGCCCAGTCGTTAATCGTCAAGGGATCGATCAGAGAGACCTGGTGGCCGTCGAACAGCTGCAGCAGGCCCAGCTGCGGGTAATAGGTGCGGGTACGGACAAATTCCGTATCCAGAGCGACGGCGGAGGCCGCGCTTGCCGCTTCGCAGACAGCGCGCAGGCCATCGTCGGTGGTGATCATCTGATAGTTCAAAGCATACTCTCTTAACTTGCGCCCATAAAAAACGCCGGCGTAGCCGGCGTCTGGCGACTCATTCGTTACTCAGCCTTTATTGTCCACTTTAGCGCGCGCTTCGTCACGCAGTTCTCGCCGCAAAATTTTCCCGACGTTGGATTTCGGCAGTTCGTCACGGAATTCCACCAGTTTCGGCACCTTATAGCCGGTCAAATGGCGTCGGCAGAACGTAATCAGCGCTTCTTCGGTTAACGCGGCATCTTTCTTCACCACGAAGATCTTCACCGCTTCGCCGCTGCTGCCGGACGGCACGCCGATGGCCGCCACCTCCAGCACGCCGCTGTGCTGCATGACCACATCTTCGATTTCATTCGGATAGACGTTAAAACCCGACACCAGGATCATATCTTTTTTCCGATCGACGATGCGCAGGAACCCCTCTTCATCCATCACCGCAATATCCCCGGTGTGCAGCCAGCCGTTCTTGATGATCTCATCCGTCGCGTCAGGTCGCTGCCAGTAGCCCAGCATCACCTGCGGCCCCTTGATACAGAGTTCGCCAGGCTGGCCCGGCGCCACTTCGTTATCGTCATCATCCACCAGTTTGGCTTCGGTGGAAGGCACCGGC
The DNA here is from genome assembly GCF_040062505.1 of Klebsiella sp. JN_Kp127. Lineage (NCBI taxonomy): Bacteria > Pseudomonadati > Pseudomonadota > Gammaproteobacteria > Enterobacterales > Enterobacteriaceae > Klebsiella > Klebsiella sp. JN_Kp127. The sequence goes on along the minus strand of NZ_JBEAHS010000031.1, from coordinate 124,482 downwards.
AGACCAATGCTGCCGCTGTGGTAGTCGATATCGTGGGGGTTGACGCTGACCAGAGGCGAACACTCGGTCAGTCCGTAGCCCTCAAGCAGATATTGCCCGGTCAGTTTCACCCAGCGCTCAGCCACCGCCTGCTGCACCGGCATGCCGCCGCCGGCGGAGAGGTGCAGCGAGGAGAAATCAAGCTGCTGGAACTCTTTGTTGTTCAGCAAGGCGTTGAACAGGGTATTGACCCCGGTCATGGCGGTAAAGGGATATTTCGCCAGCTCCTTCACCAGTCCGGGTATGTCGCGCGGGTTGGTGATCAGCAGATTCTGCCCGCCCAGCTCGATAAACAGCAGGCAGTTCATGGTGAGGGCGAAAATGTGATACAGCGGCAGCGCGGTCACCACAAACTCTTTGCCGCGATGCAGCAGCGGGCCGTAGGTGGCATTGACCTGCTCGAGGTTGGCCAGCATGTTGCGATGGGTCAGCATCGCCCCTTTAGCCACCCCGGTAGTGCCCCCGGTGTACTGCAGAAATGCCAGATCTTCCGCTACGATCTCCGGCTTCACGTACTGCATGCGATAGCCGTGCTGCAGCGCGCTGCGAAACGAGATGGCATCCGGCAGATGGTACTTCGGCACCAGGCGCTTGATGTACTTGACCACAAAGTTCACCAGCGTGCCTTTGGCGGTGGAGAGCTGATCGCCCATGCGCGTCAGGATCACGTGTTTCACCTGGGTCTTCGCCACCACTTTTTCCAGGGTATGGGCAAAGTTGGAGACGATGACGATCGCCGCCGCGCCGCTGTCGTTGAGCTGATGCTCCAGTTCACGCGGGGTATATAAGGGGTTGACGTTGACCACGATCATCCCGGCGCGCAGGATGCCAAACAGGGCCACCGGATACTGCAGCAGGTTAGGCATCATCAGGGCCACCCGATCGCCCTTCTGTAACCCTAAGCCCTCCTGAAGGTAAGCGGCGAAGGCGCGACTGCGCTCTTCCAGCTTACGGTAGGTCATCACTTCACCCATATTGATAAACGCCGGTTGGTCGGCGTAGCGGGTGGTGGCATGTTCAAACAGTTCAACCAGGGATTGATAGCGGTCAGGATTTATCTCCGCCGGAACATCTGCGGGATAACGGTTTAGCCAAACCTTTTTCACTGCATCACCTCTGAAATAGTTATTCGTCGTCATCACAGCCCCTGGGAAATACATTTTGTTAACATTATATTAACTCAGCGTACCAGTTTATTAATTAGGCAATGAGCAGGTTGCGAAGCGCGTCACTATTTTTTTTCTTATTCGACTGAAAACAAAGAAACAGCGGACTGGCCGCTGTTTCTTTGAACTAACAAAAACAACAAAATCATTCAGTTACAACGTTTCTTACCTCAGCAGGGCCGGGGTTGTACCATCCCCATCCGCCATAGCCGTACCCCCAGGGGCGGGGACCCAGCATCCACGGGTCGATGGGCTGCGGGGGCATCACCACCTGCTGCACCACGTTCCAGCGTTTGTAGCCGGTGGCGTTCATCAGCATAAATTTGTAGGGCGTGCTACCCACTTTGCCATCCACCACCCCGGCAATCGGCCCGACTACGGTCACCAGCTGACCCCGGAAGTCCACCGGATCGAGGAAGCCGTTAACATCGGCAAAGATTCGCCCGCGCGAGGGTTCGCCCAGTTCCGGCCGCGCACCGCTGTCCAGCGGCACGGTAGCGATTTCTAAGCGGGTTTTACCCTGCTGGTTCTGCACGTTGACTACCTTGCCGCCAAAGCGCGCTTCCTGACCAACGTACAGCTGCGGGGCGTTCATCACCCGCACCAAATCCTGCTGCGGCGTGGGGCTGGTGCCTTTGATGGCATCCGGCACCGATACGCAGCCGCTCAGCGCAACGGCAACCGCTGCGGCCAGCAGCCAGCGAACGCCCTGTTTTTGACCCGCCATGATGCGACTCCTTTTCTCAGTCTTCTTGTTACTGAGATTCACTCGCGGCCCGGAAGTTTCTTCCACGCCACCTCGTTACGCAAATAAACCGGCTCCGCTTTCTCCACGGCCACGGTTTTCCCTGCCGCCAGCAGATAACAGGCTAACGGCAGCATATCCTCTGCCGCCGGCAGTTCAATTTCGCCGCTGCTTAAGGTCAGTCCGCTCTCTTTCGCCAGATCCGGCCACGCCTGCCAGCCGGTGCCGACGGTGGCCCATTCGCCGGAAAGCTGCGCCAGCCGTTCGGCCACCGCGTCCGGTTTGAGCACCGCTTCCGTCTCTTCGCCGTGCCAGACGCCCTGCTCGTCGCGCTGGTACTCAGCCCAGTAGACTTCACCCATCCTGGCGTCAATCGCCGCCAGCACGCGGGTGGCGCCGGTTTTGCGCCAGGCGCCTTGCGCCATGGTGGCCAGCGTGGAAACGCCGATCATCGGCAGCTCCGCGCCGAGCGCCAGCCCCTGGGCGATACCGATGCCGATACGCACGCCGGTAAAGCTGCCCGGGCCGCGGCCAAAGGCCAGCGCGTCCAGCTCGGTCAGGGTGGTGCCGCTCTCGGTGAGAACCTCCTGCACCAGCGGCAGGATACGTTGGGTGTGTTCGCGGGGACAAATTTCGAAATGAGCACTAAGGGTGCCATCATTCCACAGCGCCGCGGAGCAGGCCTCTGTGGCGGTATCGATAGCCAAAATTCGCATGGGTGGTCACGCTCTCGTTACATAGTTCAGGCCTTCAGGCAGCCTGTTTACCGGCAGACGGTCAATCCGTCGCCACACCGCCCGAAGTCTAGTGGGAACCGCTAATTAACAAAATGGCGCGCAGCTTAACACATTTTAGGGCGGATTACCTTGCCGGCGGCACGGCGAGGAAGCGCACCGCCCGGCGGATATCGCGGGTCCGCGGCGCGGGCGGCAGGCTGGCCAGGAACACCGCGCCGTAAGGGCGCATCACCAGCCGATTGTCACAGATAACCAGCACCCCACGGTCGTCGATATCGCGGATCAGCCGGCCCACCCCCTGCTTGAGGGTGATCACCGCGTCCGGGAGCTGCACTTCATCGAACGGATCGCCGCCGCGTAGCCGGCAATCTTCCATCCGCGCTTTCAGCAGCGGGTCGTCCGGCGAGGTAAACGGCAGCTTATCGATGATCACCAGCGACAGCGCGTCTCCGCGCACATCGACCCCTTCCCAGAAGCTGCTGGTGGCCACCAGCAGGGCGTTGCCGGCGCTGACGAACTGCTGCAGCAGCTGGCCTTTACTGGTCTCCCCCTGCAGCAGCACCGGCAGGGTCATGGTGGCGCGGAACTGCTCCGCCAGATCGCGCATCATGGCGTGCGAAGTACACAGCATAAAGCAGCGACCGTCGTTAGCCTCGATCAGCGGTTTAAGCATGGCCGCCAGATGGCGCGCCGCGCCGGGCTGGTTCGGCAGCGGTAGATTACGCGGTACGCAGAGCAGCGCCTGATGCTGATAGTCAAAGGGGCTAGGCAGCAGCAGAGTCTGCGCCTCGTCGATCCCCAGCCGGGCGGTAAAGTGGTGGAGATCGTCATTTACCGACAGCGTCGCCGAGGTAAAGATCCAGCTTCCCGACTTCTGCGCCATCACCTCTTTAAACTTCTCGGCCACGGTCAAGGGCGTCAGCGCAAGGGTAAAGTGGCGCGAGGTGCACTCATACCAGTAGCTGTAGCCCGGCTGATTGATCTCTTTCAGCCGCTTCAGACGCCCGCGATAAAGCGTGGCGCGCTCAAAGGCGGCGTCGAGCAGCGCCGAGCGCCCCAGCGAAAGTTTGGCGACGTCGTAACACAGTTCAAGAGCATCATCGAGCAGCAGCAGCGCCCGCTGAATGTGGCTGTCCGCCAGCAGCTCGCGCAGGTTGCCGCGGTAGCCCGGGTCCCCCAGCTGCAGGCGAAAATCCTGGGCGCTTTGCGCGAGGCGGTCGGCGCATTTTTGCAGCTGCTGGGTGTCTTTCAGTTCGGTGCGGTAGGCAATGGTGATGTCTTTCGCCAGATCCAGCAGCTGGCGGCTGGAGAGCGACTGGCCAAAGTACTGGCTGGCGATATCCGGCAGCTGATGGGCTTCGTCGAAAATCATCACCTCCGCCTCGGGGATCAGTTCGGCAAAGCCGCTCTCTTTGACCACCATATCGGCAAGAAACAGATGATGGTTGACCACCACCACGTCGGCGTCCATCGCTTTTTTACGCGCCTTCACCACGAAGCAATCTTTATACAGCGGACAGTCGCTGCCAAGGCAGTTATCGTTGGTGCTGGTGACCAGCGGCCAGGCCTGGGAATCTTCCGCCACGCTGGCGCAGGTGCTGATATCGCCATCCTGGGTTTGGTTCGACCAGGAGCGCAGGAGGATCACGTCGCTGAGGGTTTGCACCGGCAGATCGCCGCCCGCCAGCGCCTGCTGTTCCAGGCGTTCGAGGCACAGGTAGTTGGAGCGCCCTTTTAGCAGCGCCAGTTTGCCGGTGAATTTCAGCGCTGTGGCGACGGTGGGCAGATCGCGGCTGTAGAGCTGATCCTGCAGCGCTTTCGACCCGGTGGAGATAATCACCTTTTTTTTCGCCCGCAGCGCCGGCGCCAGGTAAGCGTAGGTTTTACCGGTTCCGGTCCCCGCTTCCACCACCAGCGGCCGGGAGGCCGTAATCGCTTCGCTGACCGCCACCGCCATCTGGCGCTGCGGCTCGCGCGGTTTAAATCCCGGTATGGCTTTGGCTAGCTGGCCGTCTGCTGCAAAATCGTCGATCACATTGCCCCCTGGTTATTTGGACAGTGATTATGTCAGGGAGGACGGCGTTTCGCCAGTCCGGGTAGTGACGCGAGCGGAACATTATGGCAGTCTTGCCGCTGCCGAATGGAATGCTCAAAGAGGAATGAGAAATGACAATTACGCGTATTGATGCCGAAGCCCGCTGGTCAGATGTGGTGATCCACAATCAGACCCTTTACTACACCGGCGTACCGGCGAATCTTGATGCCGATGCCTTCGAGCAGACCGCCAACACCCTGGCGCAGATTGACGCGGTGCTGGAAAAACAGGGCAGCGACAAGTCGCGTATTCTTGACGCCACTATTTTCCTTGCCGACAAAAGCGACTTTGCGGCGATGAATAAAGCCTGGGACGCCTGGGTGGTAGCCGGTCACGCCCCGGTGCGCTGCACGGTGGAAGCGACGCTGATGAACCCGCAATATAAAGTTGAGATCAAAATCATCGCCGCGGTGTAATTACTCGTCTTCGTCTTCATCTTCAAAGCGCGCGACGATCCGTTCGCCGGTATGAGTCGCGCGTAGCTCTTCCGCCACCAGGGCAATCGCCTGGCCGCTGCTCATCCCCTGGGCCATCAGTTCCTGGATACGTTCGACCGCTTTTTGCTGTTGCTCGTGGCTCAGCGAAGGTAAACCTGCAAACATCTTGTACTCCTGCTACATTGTGGGGCGTAATTATTTCACGCCGTCCCCGCCTACGCCAGAGGGACGGTAACGTTCAGGATCGAGAAAGATGTTGTCCCCCGCGATTATTACCCTGCCCTGGCGCCCGGATGCCGCCGAATACTATTTTACGCCGTTAAGCGCCACGCCCTGGGCGATGCTGCTGCATTCCGGCTTTGCCGACCATCCGCATAACCGTTTTGATATTCTGGTGGCGGCCCCGCGCGCCACGTTGCTGACGCGCGGTGAACAGACCTGGATCGATGACGGCGAGACCGTTTGTGTCTCGGCTGACGATCCGCTGCAACTGCTTCAGCAGCAGCTGGATCGTCAGCCGTTCACGCCGCAGCCCCATGAGGATCTGCCGTTTCTTGGCGGCGCGCTGGGGCTTTTCGGTTACGATCTGGGCCGCCGTTTTGAGCGACTTCCCGCTGCCGCGCAGGCCGATATCGCGCTGCCGGATATGGCGGTGGGGATTTATGACTGGGCGCTGATCGTCGACCATCAGCGCCAGCAGGTGTCGCTGCTCAGCTATGACGACCCGCAGCAGCGTCTGCAGTGGCTGGAGGCGCAAACGCCGGCGCCGGGTGAAACCTTCGCCCTGACCTCGGCCTGGCAGTCAAATATGAACCGCCAGCAGTATGGCGAGAAATTTCGTCAGGTGCAGGCCTATCTGCGCAGCGGTGACTGCTATCAGGTCAACCTCGCCCAGCGTTTTCAGGCCCGCTACGTCGGGGATGAATGGCAGGCCTTCCGCCAGCTGAACGCCGCCAACCGCGCCCCCTTTAGCGCCTTCATCCGCCTTGCGGAAGGGGCGATTTTAAGCCTGTCACCGGAGCGATTTATTCAGCTCCGCCAGGGTGAGATCCAGACGCGCCCGATTAAGGGCACCCTGCCGCGGCTCGATTCGCCGCTGGCGGATGCGCAGCAGGCGGAGAAGCTGGCGAACTCGCCGAAAGACCGCGCTGAGAATTTAATGATTGTCGACCTGATGCGCAACGACATCGGCCGCGTCGCCGTCCCGGGCAGCGTGCGGGTCCCCGAGCTGTTCGTCGTGGAGCCGTTCCCGGCGGTCCATCATCTGGTCAGCACCATCACCGCCCGCCTGCCGGCGACGCTTCATGCCAGCGATCTGCTGCGCGCCGCCTTCCCCGGAGGGTCGATCACCGGCGCGCCGAAGGTACGGGCGATGGAGATTATTGATGAACTGGAACCCCAGCGACGTAACGCCTGGTGCGGGAGCGTCGGCTATCTGAGCTATTGCGGCAATATGGATACCAGCATCACCATTCGCACCCTGACGGCCTGGCAGGGGCAACTGTATTGCTCCGCCGGGGGCGGTATCGTCGCGGACAGCGAGGAAGATGCGGAATATCAGGAAACTTTTGATAAAGTTAATCGTATCCTGCACCAACTGGAGAACTAGACCATGGCGGACCACGCCCTCAATCTGGATGATTTTCTGTCCCGCTTCCAGCTGCTGCGCCCTCAGCCTTCGCGCCATGCGCTCAATCAGCGGCAGGCGGCGGTACTGGTGCCGATCGTGCGCCGGCCGCAGCCTGGCCTGCTGCTGACCCAGCGCTCGCCGCTGCTGCGCAAGCACGCCGGCCAGGTCGCCTTTCCCGGCGGGGCGGTAGATAATACTGATGCGACCCTTATCGCCGCCGCTCTGCGCGAAGCCCAGGAAGAGGTGGCGATCCCGCCGGAGACGGTTGAGGTGATTGGCGTTCTGCCGCCGGTGGACAGCGTCACCGGCTTCCAGGTGACGCCGGTGGTGGGTATTATTCCGCCGGATCTGCACTATCACGCCAGCCAGGACGAAGTCTCCGCGGTATTTGAAATGCCGCTCGCCGAGGCCCTGCGCCTCGGGCGCTATCATCCGCTCGATATCCACCGCCGGGGCAACGACCACCGCGTCTGGCTCTCCTGGTACCAGCATTATTTTGTCTGGGGGATGACCGCCGGGATCATTCGCGAGCTGGCGCTGCAGATAGGCGCGCGCCCTTAGCTATACTGATTATGAGAGGGCGCTCTCACTATTAGTAAAATCGCGGTTATCCATTAGTTTAATTCATGTGAATAGTTGAACTGACAGGGCGCTTCCCTCTTACACTATGCGCAGTTATTACATCGTTACCGCACCCGCGGTAACCCTGTCAGGAGTATTATCGTGATTAGTCTATTCGACATGTTCAAGGTGGGGATTGGTCCCTCATCTTCCCACACTGTTGGCCCGATGAAGGCCGGTAAACAGTTCGTCGATGACCTGGTCGAAAAAGGATTGCTTAATGCAGTGACCCGCGTGGCGGTTGACGTCTACGGTTCGCTGTCATTAACCGGCAAAGGCCACCATACGGACATCGCCATTATCATGGGACTGGCGGGCAATCAGCCCGATACGGTCGATATAGACGCGATACCGGCATTTATCCGTGACGTCGAGACACGCGGCCGTCTGCTGCTGGCCAACGGTCAGCACGAAGTCGACTTCCCGGCGGATGACGGCATGCGTTTTCGCAGCGACAATCTGCCGCTGCACGAAAACGGCATGACCATTCATGCCTGGGCCGGCGAGAAAGAGATCTACTGCAAGACCTATTACTCGATTGGCGGCGGCTTTATCGTCGACGAAGAGCACTTCGGCAAAGAAAACGCCAACGAACTACAGGTGCCCTACCCGTTTAAATCGGCGCAGGAAATGCTGGCCTACTGCAAAGAGACCGGCCTGTCGCTCTCCGGGATGGTAATGCAGAACGAGCTGGCGCTGCACAGCAAAAAAGAGATCGAGGACTATTTCGCTAATGTCTGGCAGACCATGCGCGCCTGTATCGACCGCGGCATGAACACCGAAGGCGTGCTGCCTGGCCCGCTGCGCGTGCCGCGTCGCGCCTCGGCGCTGCGTCGTCTGCTGGTGGCCAGCGATAAGCTCTCCAGCGATCCGATGAACGTCGTTGACTGGGTCAACATGTTCGCGCTGGCGGTCAATGAAGAGAACGCCGCCGGCGGTCGCGTGGTGACCGCGCCGACCAACGGCGCCTGCGGCATCGTTCCGGCGGTACTCGCCTATTACGATCACTTTATCGAATCCGTCAGCCCCGAGATCTATATCCGCTACTTTATGGCCTGCGGTGCGATCGGCGCGCTGTACAAGATGAATGCCTCCATTTCCGGCGCCGAAGTCGGCTGTCAGGGCGAAGTGGGCGTCGCCTGCTCGATGGCGGCGGCGGGTCTGGCTGAACTGCTCGGCGCCAGCCCGGAGCAGGTCTGCGTGGCGGCGGAGATCGGTATGGAACACAACCTCGGCCTGACCTGCGACCCGGTCGCCGGCCAGGTACAGGTGCCGTGCATAGAACGTAACGCCATCGCCTCCGTGAAAGCGATCAACGCCGCGCGGATGGCGATGCGCCGCACCAGCGAACCGCGCGTCTCGCTCGATAAAGTGATCGAGACCATGTACGAAACCGGCAAAGACATGAACGCCAAGTACCGCGAAACCTCGCGAGGCGGCCTGGCGATTAAAGTTCAGTGTGACTAACATGTTGGCTTTCGCCTGCCGCCTCCCGGGGCGCAGGCGCGGAGCGAGGGTAACTAAAAGCCCCTGCCTTCCTGATGCGCCCTCCGTGGCGCATTTTCTTTTTTCTATACCTGGCGATATTCTGCCACTACAATTGCTCTATTAAATAAGCCACGCTTAACCACTCGTCCTGTCGACAGGGTGTCGCACATGCAGACTGCACAAAAAGTCATTACGGCCTATCGCCGCAAACGCATTATAGTCTGCCTGCTGGTCGCCCTGGTGACCCTGGGCGCCACCTTAGCCATCCGATTTATTTCGCAGCGTAGCGAAAATGAAGACTATATTCGCACGGCCGCCAGCCAGCGGGTGGCGGCGCTAAATAATATCCTGCGCCCGCTGAGCGCGGAGCGCACCACCCTGCTTCCTCTGGTGGGCAAACGCTGCCCGGATATCCATCTGACCCTGCGCAAAATGGCAGCCTCGTTGCAGACCGTTCGTTCCGTCGTCCTCGTGACGGACGGTATCGTTTACTGTTCGAGTATTTTCGGGCAACGGCAGGCGGATTTACACCAGCTGCAGCCCTCGCTGCCAGCCCCCCATCCTTTATTACTCTTTTCAACCGAAAAATCGCTGCTTAAAGGGACGCCGGTATTGATCCAGTGGTACCCCACCCCGGAAAGCGGCCAGGACGGCGTGATGTTGATTGTCAATATCGAGCTGCTGGGGACCTTAATTCTCAACGAAAAATCATCCCTGATAAGCGACGTCAGCCTGCAGGTTGGCGATCGTTATTTTAGCAGCCGCGATGGGCTTCTCGATAAAACGCATACCCCGCAGGGAACGGTGATTTATCGCCAACGCTCTAGCGAGTTTCCGTTTACCATCAACATCAACGGCCCTGGCGCCTCGACAATCGCCCTCGAAGAACTGCCCGGCGAGCTGCCGCTGGCGCTGATCTTCAGCCTGCTAATGACCGGCATCGCCTGGCTGGCCACCGCCGGAAGAATGAGCTTCTCGCGGGAGATAAGCCTCGGTATTTCCGCCCGGGAGTTTGCCCTCTGGTGCCAGCCGCTGCAGGATGCGCGCAGCGGCCGCTGCTGCGGGGTGGAGATCCTGCTGCGCTGGAACAACCCTCGCCGCGGAGCGATTTCGCCGGAGGTGTTTATTCCCATCGCCGAAGGGGACAATCTGATCATCCCTCTCACCCGCTACGTCATTGCCGAAACCGCCCGCCGTCTGGATGTTTTTCCCAGCGACCGCCAATTTCATATCGCCATTAACGTCGCTGCCCGCCACTTCGCCAACGGCTTACTGCTGCATGACCTGCATAACTACTGGTTCAGCATGAACCCGGTACAGCAGTTGGTGGTCGAGCTGACCGAACGCGATGTCCTGCAGGATGGCGACCAGCATATGGCCGAAGATCTGCACCTGAAAGGCGTACAGCTGGCGATCGATGACTTTGGCACCGGCAACAGTTCGCTCTCATGGCTGGAAAAACTGCGCCCGGACGTGCTGAAGATTGACCGCTCGTTTACCAGCTCGGTGGGGATAGACAGCGTCAATGCCACGGTGACCGATATCATTATCTCCCTCGCCAACCGGCTGAATATTATTACCGTTGCCGAAGGGGTGGAGACGCTGGAGCAGGAAAGCTACCTCAGAAACCACGGCGTCGATGTGCTGCAGGGGTTTTATTATGCGCGGCCGATGCCGGTGGAGGCGTTCCCGGCGTGGCTGGCCAGTCAAGAGGCAACAGAATAACTCGCCGGCCCCCACGGGGACCGGCGCGCAGGACGATTATTCTTCTTCGTCGCTCGGCGGACGGGTGACCACCGCGCGTACCAGATCGACCCGGTAGTCATTCGCTTCCACCACGGTGAAATGCAGCGGCGGCAGCGACACCACGTCGCCAATGCGCGGGATATGGCCATTGGCGGAGATCACCAGACCGGCAACGGTGGCAATATCCTCATCGTCATTGATCAGCGGATCCAGCCCCAGCGCCTGCTGCAGCGCATGCAGGTCGGTCGACCCCTTAATAAGCCAGCCGTCGCCATCGATAACGATCTCCGGCGTCTCATCGGCGTCCGGGAATTCACCGGCGATCGCTTCCAGGACGTCCAGCGGCGTCACCAGCCCCTGCACCACGCCAAATTCATTGGTCACGATGACGAAACTGCCGCGCGCGCGACGCAGGACGCCGAGCAGATTGATCGGGTCCAGCGTTTCAGGCACCACAATCGCCGGAGAGGCGGAGGCCAGCGCCGCGACGTTTTCGCCCGACTCCAGGGCCACCAGCATCTCTTTCGCCCGCACGATGCCAATGATTTCGTCCAGTTCTCCGCGGCAGACCGGGAACAGACTGTGCGGCGACGAAAGCAGCTGACGGCGAATTTCATCTTCACTCTGCTCAGCGTCCACCCAGCTGATTTCCCCGCGCGGAGTCATGATGCTGCGCAGAGAGCGCTGAGCCAGCGTCAGCACGCCGTTAATCATGTAGCGCTCTTCTTCCGCAAAGGCGCCCTCCGGTACCGGCACCGACGCCGGGCTGTCGGCGTCATGGTTGACGGAGGCCTGTTTACGGCCCCCCATCAGGCGCAGGATCGCATCCGCGGTACGGGCGCGCAGCGGCAGCGTCGACTGGTGACGAACAAAGTTGCGGCGCGCCACCTGGTTAAAGAACTCAATGATGATCGAGAAACCGATCGCCGCGTACAGGTACCCTTTCGGAATATGGAAGCCAAACCCTTCCGCCACCAGGCTCAGGCCGATCATCAACAGGAAGCTCAGACAGAGCACCACCACCGTCGGGTGCTGGTTGACAAAGCGCGTCAACGGCTTCGACGCCAGCAGCATCATAATCATCGCGATCACGACCGCCGCCATCATCACCGGCAGATGGTTCACCATCCCGACCGCGGTGATCACCGCATCCAGAGAGAAGACAGCATCCAGCACCACGATCTGCAGTACCACCACCCAGAAACTGGCATAGCCTTTCCCGTGCCCGGCGTCATGCTGGCGGTTTTCCAGCCGTTCATGCAGCTCGGTTGTCGCCTTGAACAGCAAGAAGATCCCGCCGAGCAGCATGATGAGGTCACGCCCGGAAAAGGAGAAATCGGCGATAGTAATCAGCGGTTTAGTCAGCGTCACCATCCAGGAGATCACCGACAGCAGCCCCAGGCGCATCACCAGCGCCAGCGACAGGCCGATCAGTCGCGCTTTATCACGCTGCTTCGGCGGCAGTTTGTCCGCCAGGATGGCAATAAACACCAGGTTATCGATACCGAGCACAATTTCCAGAACGATAAGCGTCAACAGGCCGGCCCAGATTGAGGGATCCATTAACAATTCCATGTGCGACTCCGGTTAGCGGCAACGTCAGTCATCGCCATGTCATGCACGGACGCGACAATAGATGCTGAGAGATAAGCGTGATGCGTGGAGGTGGCAACCAGGTGCCAGAAAGTGAAAAGACGTCGATGACGGTCCATACTGCGGGCTATGCCCTATACTCCTGAGTAATTAAACGGAAGTTAAACATAGCAAAATATAGATCGAAATTGGAAAAGATTTACCTGAATTTGCAATAACTAAGGCTATTTTTTGCGCTGCAAAATTATTACCAGGCGATGCCTGATTAACGGATCTTCATCACATTAATTATTTTTTCACTGTCTAAAATAATTCGCGGTAGTAACTATTTTCTATCTTACACCCTAACTGAATCGATTTTGTCCTCAAGAGTGATTCAGGATGTATCAAAGCAGATGATGCATTCACGATAATAAAGGAGGTAGCAAGTGACGATTGCTATTGTAATAGGCACACATGGTTGGGCTGCAGAACAGCTGCTGAAAACAGCAGAGATGCTGTTGGGCGAGCAGGAAAACGTTGGCTGGATCGATTTCGTTCCGGGTGAAAACGCCGAAACGCTGATCGAGAAATACAATGCCCAGTTGGCAAAACTGGATACCAGTAAAGGCGTGCTGTTTCTCGTCGATACATGGGGAGGCAGCCCGTTCAACGCTGCGAGCCGCATTGTCGTCGATAAAGAGCATTACGAAGTCATCGCCGGCGTCAACATCCCGATGCTGGTGGAAACCTTCATGGCCCGCGATGACGATCCTTCCTTTGATGAGCTGGTCGCCTTAGCGGTAGAGACCGGCAGCGAAGGCGTGAAAGCGCTGAAGGCCAAACCGGTGGAAAAAGCGGCCCCTGCGCCCGCTCCTGCCGCGGCGCCAAAAGCCGCCGCCCCGGCCAAACCGATGGGCCCGAATGACTACATGGTCATTGGCCTTGCGCGTATCGACGACCGCCTGATCCATGGTCAGGTCGCCACCCGCTGGACCAAAGAGACCAACGTCACCCGCATCATCGTCGTCAGCGACGAAGTCGCCGCGGATACCGTGCGCAAAACCCTGTTGACCCAGGTTGCGCCGCCGGGCGTCACCGCCCACGTGGTGGACGTCGCCAAAATGATCCGCGTCTACAACAACCCGATGTACGCCGGACAGCGCGTGATGCTGCTGTTTACTAACCCGACCGACGTTGAGCGCGTCGTCGAGGGCGGCGTGAAAATCACCAGCGTCAACATCGGCGGTATGGCGTTCCGCCAGGGCAAAACCCAGGTTAACAACGCGATTTCGGTCGATGCCAAAGATATTGAGGCGTTTAACAAGCTGAACGCACGCGGTATCGAGCTGGAGGCACGTAAAGTGTCCACCGACCCGAAACTGAAAATGATGGATCTGATCGCCAAGGTTGATAAATAACCCGGACGATCGCGCCCCAGTTTTCACTTTAAGACTTAATCAACAGGAGAAGTACAATGGAGATTACCCTTCTTCAGATTGTGCTGGTGTTCATCGTCGCGTGTATTGCGGGTATGGAGTCGGTGCTTGATGAATTTCAGTTCCACCGTCCACTGGTCGCCTGTACGCTGATCGGCGCCGTTCTCGGCGATATGAAAACCGGTATTATCATCGGCGGTACGCTGGAAATGATCGCCCTGGGCTGGATGAACATCGGTGCGGCGGTTGCCCCTGATGCCGCGCTGGCGTCCATTATTTCCACCGTTCTGGTTATTGCCGGCCATCAGAGCATCGGCGCCGGCATTGCGCTGGCTATCCCGCTGGCGGCTGCAGGCCAGGTGCTGACCATCATCGTGCGTACCATCACCGTAGCCTTCCAGCACGCAGCGGATAAAGCGGCGGAGAATGGCAACCTGACCGCCCTGTCGTGGCTGCACGTCTCATCCCTGTTCCTGCAGGCGATGCGTATCGCTATCCCGGCCGTCATCGTGGCCATTTCCGTCGGTACCAGCGAAGTCCAGGGCCTGCTGAATGCGATCCCTGAAGTGGTTACCAGCGGCCTGAACATCGCCGGCGGCATGATCGTGGTTGTAGGTTACGCGATGGTCATCAATATGATGCGCGCGGGCTACCTGATGCCGTTCTTCTACCTCGGCTTCGTCACCGCCGCCTTCACCAACTTCAACCTGGTGGCCCTGGGCGTGATTGGCGCGGTCATGGCAATCCTCTACATCCAGCTGAGCCCGAAATATAACCGCGTCGCCGGTGCCCCGGCTCAGGCGGCTGGTAACAACGATCTCGATAACGAACTGGACTAACAGGTGAGCGAAATGGTTGATATGACTAAAAATACCACCGAGAAAAAACTCACTCAGAGTGATATTCGTGGCGTGTTCATTCGTTCTAACCTGTTCCAGGGTTCATGGAACTTCGAACGTATGCAGGCGCTGGGCTTCTGCTTCTCTATGGTTCCGGCGATTCGTCGTCTCTACCCGGAGAACAACGATGCGCGTAAGCAGGCGATTAAGCGTCACCTTGAGTTCTTCAATACCCATCCTTACGTTGCCGCGCCGGTACTGGGCGTAACGCTGGCGATGGAAGAGCAGCGCGCCAATGGCGCAGAGATTGACGATGGCGCCATCAACGGCATCAAAGTCGGTCTGATGGGGCCGCTGGCCGGCGTCGGCGACCCGATCTTCTGGGGTACGGTGCGTCCGGTGTTCGCGGCCTTAGGCGCCGGGATCGCGATGAGCGGAAGCCTGCTCGGACCTCTGCTGTTCTTTATCCTGTTCAACGCGGTGCGACTACTGACCCGCTACTATGGCGTCGCCTACGGTTACCGCAAAGGCGTGGACATCGTGAAAGATATGGGCGGCGGCTTCCTGCAGAAACTGACTGAGGGGGCGTCAATCCTCGGCCTGTTTGTCATGGGGGCGCTGGTTAACAAGTGGACGCACGTGAACATTCCGATGGTGGTGTCAAAAATCACCGGCTCTGACGGACAGGTTCACGTCACCACGGTGCAGACGATCCTCGACCAGCTGATGCCGGGCCTGGTACCGCTGCTGTTGACCTTCGCCTGTATGTGGCTGCTGCGTAAGAAAGTTAACCCGCTGTGGATCATCGTTGGCTTCTTTGTCATCGGTATCGCGGGCTACGCTGTCGGTCTGCTGGGTCTGTAATTTCCAGGTTGTACGCCGGGGGCTTGCCCCCGGCTTTTTTTTATCAGGAGGAACGCAAAGCAATGACATTCACGGACCTGGTGATCATCCTGTTTATCCTTGCGCTACTGGCCTACGCGGTGTATGACCAGTTTATTATGCCGAGGCGCAACGGCCCGGTGCTGCTGGCCATCCCCCTGCTTCGCCGCAGCCGCGTTGACGGCATGATCTTTGTCGGCCTCATCGCCATTCTGATCTATAACAACATCACCCAGCACGGCACCGCGATCACCACCTGGCTATTATCTGCGCTGGCGCTGATGGGACTCTATTTATTCTGGATCCGTACGCCGAAAATCATTTTTAAACCGCGCGGCTTTTTCTTCGCCAACGTGTGGATAGAATATCAGCGAATTAAAGAGATGAATTTATCCGAAGACGGCGTACTGGTGATGCAATTAGAGCAACGGCGGCTGCTGATTCGCGTACGAAATATCGACGACCTGGAAAAAATATACAAACTTCTTGTTTCAACTCAATGATTTAAAAATATAGCCAACGCTATGTTTTTTCAGATTTCGTCTGGGGAATTATATAGCCATGGCTATATTTCCCCCTCTGCCCTTCTGTTTTTCATTAACTATTTATTTACTTATAAATTCAAATGAAAATCGTTATCATTTGGTTATTAAAATAGCCCTCTTCTGTTATTGTTTTATATTCTAAAAATATGTTAAGGTTGCGCCCGTCGTTGGGGAGTAGCCGATTTCCTGCCCGTCAGGAAATGTACGTGTCAACATACTCGTTGCAAAACGTGGCACGTACGGGTTGAAGTGATTCAATCAGGCGAGACCATAGATACATCACTGCTGTACGTATTGCTCAGCCATTGAGCGGCTCCGCGTATATTTACTGGGGGCAGCGATGTGTCATATGGATTATCCCCGGTCAGGACAGGCACATGAATTTATCCGCAACCCTTCTTCTCGCTTTCGGCATGTCTATGGACGCCTTCGCGGCCTCTATCGGCAAAGGCGCCACCCTGCATAAACCCAAATTCTCAGAAGCTGTACGCACCGGGCTGATTTTTGGCGCCATTGAAACCCTGACGCCGCTAGTCGGCTGGGGACTGGGCATGCTGGCCAGCCAGTTTGTGCTCGAGTGGAATCACTGGATTGCTTTTATTCTGCTGGTGTTTCTCGGCGGGCGGATGATTGTCGAAGGGCTTCGCGGCGATAGCGATGAGGCGTGCGAGGCGCCTCGCCGGCATGGCTTCTGGCTGCTGGTCACCACCGCCTTCGCCACCAGCCTTGACGCGATGGCCGTCGGCGTCGGTCTGGCCTTCCTGCAGGTCAGCATTGTGACCACCGCGCTGGCGATCGGCTGCGCCACCTTTATCATGTCGACGCTGGGGATCATGGTGGGTCGCTTTATCGGCCCGCTGCTGGGCAAACGGGCCGAAATTCTCGGCGGTATCGTACTGATTGGCATCGGCAGCGAAATTCTCTGGAGCCATTTCGCCGGTTAAGCTTTACTCCTCACGCTGCCAGCAATGGATCATAAAATCGGTCTGGCAGCCAAAGGTCGCCTGCTGATGCAGCGCGTCATGCACTTCGGCTTTGGCCCGCCACGCGAACGGCGTCATCTGCAGCAGGGCCTGCGCTTCACTTCCCGTCAGGGTCATCGGATAAGCCAGCTGCTGCTGAGCATCCAGGCGGAACCCCGGCATCGCTTCCGTCTTCAGCTCATGCAGGCGGATCTCATCGTAAATCAGCCCTTTCAGCTCCAGCAGATGGCGGGGTCCCGGCGTGGCAGTGATCACCCATCCGCCAGGCCGCACCACCCGCGCCAGCTCACCGGCGTTGCAGGGGGCGTAAATGCGCACCACCGCATCGAAGCTATTATCGGAGAATGGCAGCCGCTGGCTGGAGGCGACGCAAAAATTCACCTGCGGATAGCGTTTCGCCGCCGCGCGGATTGCCGGCTTCGACACGTCCAGCCCCCAGCTGCGGCTGGCGATGGCGGCAAATGCATGGGTGTAATAGCCTTCGCCGCAGCCGATATCCAGTAATGCCTGAGGGGCAGCGTGCCGCAGTCGCTCAGCGATAGCGTCCCGCAGCGGCTGATAATGCCCGGCGTCGAGGAACGCCCGACGGGCCTGCATCATCTCAGCGCTGTCGCCGGGATCGCGCGACCGTTTGAACTGCACCGGTAGCAGATTGACGTACCCCTCTTTCGCCAGATCGAACTGGTGCCGCTGCGGGCAGGAATAGTGATTGTCGCTACGGCTGAGCGGCGCGTGGCAAAGGGGGCAACTGTATGACATGACGGCTCCGGTGTCGCTGAAAGGGCGAAAGTGTAGCGCTATTCGCCCCTGCAGACCACTGTTACAGCGCCGGCGCCAGCGGGTGGCTGTCGTGCATAACGATCAGATTCTCCGCCCCTTGTGGCATGCCGTCCGGCATGACGTTCTCCAGCCGCAGGACATCGCCCATAATCTGGCTGAATACCGGGGCGGAAACGGCCCCGCCGTAATAGGAGCCATTGCTCGGGTCGTTCATCACTACAACCAGCGCGAACTGCGGACGGCTGGCGGGCGCCACGCCGGCGGTATAGGCGACATATTTGTCGATATATTTGCCGTCCGGACCGATTTTCTTCGCCGTCCCCGTTTTTACCGCCACCCGGTAGTCGCGCACCGCCGCTTTGGTACCGCCCCCGCCCGGGAGCGCCACGCTCTCCATCATATGCTCCACGCTGTGAACAATATTCTCCGGCATTACGCGCGTGCCAATCACCGGCGGGTCGATGCGGGTGATCGACAACGGTCGTTGTATGCCGAAGCCGCCGATGGTGGCGTAAACGTGCGCCAGCTGGAGCGGGGTAACCATCAAACCATAGCCGAAAGCGAAGGTGGCGCGATCCAGTTGCCCCCAGTAACGACGATGCGGCATCAGCCCGGCGCTTTCGCCGGTCAACCCCAACCCCGTCGGCTCGCCGAAGCCGAAAGCCGTATAGGTGTCAATCAGATGCTGCACCGGCATGGCGAGCGAGAGATGCGATACTCCGGTATCGCTGGATTTCTGCAGGATGCCGGTCAGGCTCAGCTCCGGATAATAGCCGACATCGCGGATACGGTGGCCGTCGAGGACAAACGGATGAGTGTCCACGACGCTGTCCGGCTGGACAATCCCCTGCTGCAGCGCGGTCATGATCACCAGCGGTTTGACGGTCGACCCCGGCTCGAAGGTATCGCTGATGGCCCGGTTGCGAAAATCATCCAGCGTTGCGGCATCGCGATTGTTGGGATTGAAGTCCGGATAGCTGGCCATCGCCAGGATCTCGCCGGTATCGATTTTAATCAGCACCGCCGCCCCGGACTCGGCTTTATTCCAGCGAACAGCGTTGTCGAGGGCATCTTCCGTCACCGTCTGCAGGCGCTCATCGATACTCAGCTGCAGATTATGCGCCGGCACAGGCGGTACTTCGGTAATGTTCTCAATCACATTGCCATGTTTATCTTTCCGCACCAGACGTCGCCCGGGTTTACCGGTCAGCTGGGCGTTGAAGCTTTTCTCCACCCCTTCGATGCCCTGATTATCGACATTGGTAAAGCCCAGCAGATTGGCAGCCACATGGCCTGCCGGATAGAAACGCCGCGATTCATCGCGCAGGTAGACGCCTGGCAGATGCAGTTTATCAATCCACGCCGCCTGCTCGGGATTGATCTGCCGCGCCAGATAGAGAAAGCGGGCGTGGGGATGGCTCTGTACCCGCTGGGCCAGTTCCCCGAGGTTGAGATGCAGCGCTTCGGCCATCGCCTGCCAGCGGGGTCCGTAGCCGACGCCGCCCTTCTCCATGGTGGTCTGCGGGTCGATCCAGATTGCGCTGACCGGAACGCTCACCGCCAGCGGTCGTCCTTCCCGGTCGGTGATCATCCCCCGCTCAACCGCAACGGGCTCTTCGCGCAGAGAACGCATATCCTCTTGTTTTACCAGATTATCGGGGGAAATAATCTGCAGCCAGCCCACGCGGGCCAATAGCAGTCCCAGACAACCGAGTATGGCCACGCAGAGTAACCCGAAACGAATCGGGGTAAAGCTGGCGGCGGACTTCATTTTTTTATTTAGCACCATAGCTCCGGCATTGTTTTGCAACCAACTGATTTAACAGAAAATTAGCAAAACAGACTGCTACACAATGCTAATAAAGTTGAGTATTTGCAACAAGACGCGACGAGAGGGGGAAAAATGACATGCTTTGCAATAAAAACGCAAAAGCCCCGCGCAGGCGAGGCTTTTATACAAGAAGAGTGGTCTTGTATCAGATAGCAGTTACGTTAACTGCAGCCGGACCTTTCTGGCCGTCCTGAATTTCGAACTCAACGTTCTGGCCTTCAGCCAGAGTTTTGAAGCCGTTACCCTGGATAGCGGAGAAGTGTACGAACACGTCTTTGCTGCCATCAGCCGGAGTAATGAAACCAAAACCTTTAGACTCGTTGAACCACTTAACTTGACCTTTAATCTTTGCCATTTGCAAAATTCCTTAGACTGTTTTCTTCGCCTGCTGGCGTTTACATAGATAAAACTGACACATAACTGCATGAGGCACTAATTTAAGGTTCGGCAGAGAAGCGGTATTCAACGACAACGTGTTTACTCAGGACTTCTTTACTGAAAATGCCACACATAAACAGAACTGTACCTCGTTTAACCCGAAAGGTGTTATCACACACTAAGTAAATAATGGCAAGCCATTTTTAAACGTGTCTCGATCGTTCGCACAAATTATAAGGTAATCCTTTGATCGCCTGCACATTTATGCGTGTTTGTCGCCCCTGGCAAGGCGCTATGGCGTTTATCAATAACGCAAGAGCGCAGCCCGGTAACGGCAACTTTTTTACCATAGCTCAACAACTTCGCTTCGTCCAGGTATGTCCGTATACGAACTGCCAGTATACAGGCGACTGGCGGGCCGTGATGAATATTGATGCGCAAAATTCGTTATAACCCCAGACGAAAAATCGCTAAAGCCACGCCAGTGTAGTGATAATAAAACCTGTTAGTCGTCACGCTAAAAATAGTGCTAATTCTGCACCTTAATAATGAAAAAAAGATGACAGCGTCACGTTATCCAACAATAAACGCGGCGGGGATCACTTTATTTACAGCGTGTAAAAAAGGGGATAGTACATTGAGAAAGGAATAATGGAATAAGAATAAGATATTACCGCCCGCTATCATGCAGGTGCGCATCTTATGATGCACACCTGTCGAGGTACTTAGCGCTCTGCCACCAGGCGGATAAACTCGTCCTCCCCTTTCGCCTTACCGGCGACGGTCGGCTCAGCCACGTCCTCTTTTTCCGGCGCACTGGCTTCGCACAGGCGACGTAGCAGCGCATTCTGCCGCTTTTGCTGATCCAACAGCGCCTGCAGCAGTTCTATCTGCTCATTCGCCCGCGAGCTGGCGCGGTTGACGAAGAACCATAACAACAGACCGACAAGCAGCAGCGCCACAGACACGGCCAGCGATGCCAGATTTAAGATCCCAGGATTTAGTAACTCACTCATTTCACCACCTCAAAGAGAAGGCGTTCATTCTACCACCCGCGGCGCAGAAGGAAATCAGTCGTCAGAAAAATGTCTTACCACGGGATAAATTTATTGATAGTGCAAATGCCGCTGAAAAACTGAACATCCTGGTCGCACATTACGTTAAGCATCTGAGTCCACAGCAACAGGCAGCCTGCTATGATGACTATCAGTAAAACCCACCGTAATTTTTTCACTCCACTCTCCGCATCAGTACTTTATGTCGCCAGGATAACACGGCCTTCTTAAACCGCGGCTAACTGTAATACGAAAGGCAAGTTTAGGAATCATCGACTTGTTTCAAAACGTGTTCGTGTCAAAATCACGGCAAGGATCTTACAAATAATGAGGCATCAATGCGATTAATCATTCGTACTATTGTCGTAGTGGCTATCTTATGGATTGGCGTATTATTAAGCGGCTACGGGGTATTATTCCACAGTGAAGAAAACGTCGGCGGTCTGGGCCTGAAGTGTCAATACCTCACCGCCCGTGGGGTCAGTACCGCACTTTATGTGCATTCCAATAGCGGCGTGATCGGCGTCAGCAGCTGCCCGCTGCTGCGTAAAAGCGCAACCGTCGTCGATAACGGCTAAGATCGAACCGGCGACCGCGACGATAGCGCCGCGGTCGCCGAATGCTTCAGCGCCGTGTCAGAAGGGGTAGTCGTTATATCCCATCTGCTCAGAAATCTTGCGCGCCGCCTGGTGCAGCATCGCCACATATTCATGCAAACGTTCTTCAGAGAAACGTAAGGTCGGGAAAGAGATACTCAGCCCGGCGATGACCACGCCGAAACGGTCGAATACCGGAACCCCGATGCAACGCAGCCCCTCTTCCTGCTCTTCGTTATCTTCGCCATACCCCTGCTCGCGAACGCCATCCAGCACCTTCAGCAACTCAGCGGTACTGGTGATGGTCCGCTCGGTGCTGCGTTTATACTCCACGCCGTCAAGGATCTGCTCCACTTCGCTGCGATCGCGCCACGCCAGCAGAACCTTGCCAATCGCGGTGCTGTACAGCGGGTTGCGACGGCCGATACGCGAGTACATCCGCAGGTTATACATTGAATCAATCTTGTGAATGTAAACAATACTGTCTTCATCCAGCGCGCCGAGATGGATAGTCTCTTTCGTCAGGCGGGAGAGTTCCCGCATCTGAATATCGGCGCTGCGCACCAGATCGACGTTCTGCAGCGCGCGCGCGCCCAGCTCGAACAGTTTGAGCGTGAGGGAGTATTTCTCAGACTCTCCCTCCTGCGCCACATAGCCCAGTGATTTCATGGTCTGTAAAAAGCGATAAACGGTGCTTTTCGACATCATGACGCGCTGGGACAGTTCGGTAATGCCAATTTCACGCTCTTCACCCAGCGCCTGCAGGATGCCGAAAACCTTCAATACCGAAGAGACAGAATCTGGCTGTTTATCCAAATCTGCACCTGCCATTTATCACCTCGTCGTAACTGTTTTATAAAATTTAGAACCGGTTTTTATTATAAATTCGCCGCCTCTGCGCCGCAATCATTCTTCTGCCACTTCGTTACAAATCTGCGACATACTGCGGAATAATCAATGCTAAACTCATCATTCAAAAAACCGTTTCATTCAAGACTTATATTCACCATGGATAAAAATTCATCCGATGGCGTGCCGCTGCCGCAACGCTATGGCGCCATTCTGACCATTGTGCTTGGGCTGACCATGGCCGTGCTCGACGGGGCTATCGCCAACGTCGCGCTGCCAACCATCGCCAGCGATCTTAACGCCTCGCCGGCGGCTTCAATCTGGATCGTTAACGCCTACCAAATCGCCATTGTTATCGCCCTGCTGCCGCTCTCTTTCCTCGGCGACATGGTCGGCTATCGCCGTATCTATAAGATAGGCCTGGTGGTGTTTATCTTTACCTCACTGGCCTGCGCCCTGTCGCGCAGCCTCGAAATGCTGACCTTCGCCCGCGTCGCCCAGGGACTGGGCGGCGCCGCGCTGATGAGCGTAAACACGGCGTTGATCCGCCTGATTTATCCGCAGCGCTTTCTCGGTCGCGGCATGGGTATCAACTCCTTTGTCGTCGCCGTCTCTTCGGCGGCTGGCCCGACGATCGCCGCCGCCATCCTCTCCCTCGCCTCATGGCAATGGCTGTTTTTAATTAACGTGCCTCTCGGCATCGTCGCCTTTGTCCTGGCCATGCGCTTTCTGCCGCCCAACAGCGCGCGCAGCAAAATCGTCCGCTTCGATTTGCCGAGCGCCATCATGAACGCGCTGACCTTCGGGCTGTTGATCACCGCCCTGAGCGGTTTCGCCCAGGGCCAGTCCACGCAGCTGGTGCTGGCGGAGGTCGCCGCTATGCTGGTGGTAGGCTTTTTCTTCGTTCGCCGTCAGCTCACGATGCCCGTCCCGCTGCTGCCGGTCGATCTGCTGCGCATCCCGCTCTTCTCCCTCTCAATCTGCACCTCCATCTGCTCCTTTTGTGCACAGATGCTGGCGATGGTCTCTCTGCCTTTCTTCCTGCAGACGATGATGGGGCGCAGCGAAGTGGAAACCGGCCTGCTGCTGACGCCGTGGCCGCTGGCGACGATGGTGATGGCGCCGCTGGCCGGCTATTTAATCGAGAAATGCCATGCGGGGCTGCTGGGGGCCATTGGGCTGCTGGTTATGGCCTGCGGCCTGTTCGGTCTGGCGCTGCTTCCGGCGTCGCCCACCGATCTGGATATTATCTGGCGTATGGCGCTGTGCGGCGCCGGCTTCGGGCTGTTCCAGTCGCCCAACAACCACACCATTGTCGCCTCGGCGCCGAGCCATCGCAGCGGCGGCGCCAGCGGCATGTTGGGCACCGCTCGCCTGCTCGGCCAGAGCACCGGCGCCGCGCTGGTGGCCCTGCTGTTCAACCTGCTCGGCAACAGCGGCACCCACACCGCCCTGCTGCTGGCCGGCATCCTGGCGACCGTCGCTGCGCTGATTAGCGGTCTGCGCGTCACCCAGCCGCGCGCAGCCTGACGATGAAGGACAAAAAAAATCCGCAGCCTTCGGGCTGCGGATTTTTATTTTCAGCGTCAGATGACGGACTATTTCAGATATTCACCGCTACGCAGGGCTTCAATACGCTTGTCCAGCGGCGGGTGGGTCATAAACAGCTCGCTCATGGATTTCGCTTTACCATTAATGCAGAACGCCATCATGCTGCTGGCTTCCTGCGGCTCATAGCTGGTTTTCAGACGCTGCAGGGCGGCAATCATCTTCTCGCGGCCCACCAGGCGCGCCGAGCCGGCATCAGCATGGAACTCGCGATGACGAGAGAACCACATGGTGATAATGCTGGCCAGAATACCGAACACCAGCTCCAGCACCGTGGCGACGGCGAAGTAGATCAGCGGGTTGCCATTGCTGCTCTCGCCTTCATCTTCCCGGTTACCGCCGAGGAAGCCGGCCGCAATCTGCGCGATAACGCGGGAGATAAAGATAACGAAGGTGTTTACCACCCCCTGGATCAGCGTCATGGTGACCATATCGCCATTGGCGATATGGCTGATTTCATGGGCGATGACCGCTTCCGCTTCATCACGGCTCATGTTTTGCAACAGCCCGGTACTGACGGCGACCAGCGAGGCGTCGCGACGCGCGCCGGTAGCGAAGGCGTTAATGTCAGGGGCGTGATAGATAGCCACCTGCGGCATGGCAATGCCCGCCTGCTGCGCCTGCTGTGCAACGGTGTTCATCAGCCAGCGTTCCGTTTCGTTGCGCGGCTGCTCGATCACTTCCCCACCCACAGACTTCAGCGCCATCCATTTCGACATCATCAGCGAAACGATAGAACCACCGAAGCCGAACAGCAGGGCCATAATCAACAGACCGGTCATGCTGCTGGATTGGATCCCCGTGAGGCTTAACACCAGCCCGAACACGACCATCACTGCCAGGTTCGTCAGCAGGAAAAGCGCGATTCGCATCATAATTTTCTTTTTACCTCAATTTAACAAAACGCACTATGCGATTACCCACATCGTATGGGTCAGGCTGCAATTTTCAACCATCAGCCCCCGCTAAGTCACGATAAAAACACAACTTTACATTTTGTAGCATCTTGCTGACAGCGGCAGAGCAGGTTGACATTTTGTTAGATGAGCTGAATGGCGATGACCAGGCGCAAAAAAAAACGGGCACCTCTCAGGGTGCCCGTTGCGACTTATTGGCTGGCCGGCGGTTCCACCGCCGGGCGCGCTTTTTCGAGATGCGCCAGGTCTACCGCGATATGGACCGTTTCATCAAGATACGGATCCGGCTCCTGGTAATCCTTCGGCAGATCGTCCAGTTTTTTCAGCGGCGGTTTGCCTTCGCGTTTCAGGCGATCGTTAATCCGCGCCAGACGAATCGCATCATCCTCTTCGTTCTCTTTTTCACGCTGCGCGTAGTTCAGAGAGACGATGTTACGTTTGTCCTTCATCGCGTTATAACGGGCAATATCCTTCATGATGTACTGGAACTCAGGATCCTGGGCAATACGCTCGTCGTGGCGCTTGAGCAGTTCCGGTCCAAACGGGGCGAGGTCCCCGGACTTCACGTAGGTGGCCGCATTGATGCTATCCCACGGCAGCGCGTTGTCTTCATACTGCTCGCCGGTTTCGCGATCTTCATTTCCGGTTGGCATCATGATATCCGGCGTTACGCCTTTGCGCTGAGTACTGCCGCCGTTAATGCGGTAGAACTTCTGGATGGTGTACTGAACGGAACCTAACGCCGGCCAGTCCGGACGCAGCATCTGATCGTAGATACGATTCAACGAGCGATACTGCTGTACGGTACCTTTACCGAAGGTCGGCTCGCCAACGATCAGCGCGCGGCCATAATCCTGCATTGCGGCGGCAAAGATCTCAGACGCTGAGGCGCTAAAGCGGTCAACCAGCACCACCAGCGGCCCTTTGTAATAGACTACGCCATCGTTATCGCTGTCTTCGCGCACCTTGCCATTGTTATCCCGCACCTGCACCACCGGGCCGGACGGAATAAACAGCCCCGAGAGCGATACCGCTTCGGTCAGCGCCCCGCCGCCGTTGCTGCGCAGATCGATAACCACGCTGCTGACGTTCTGTTTTTCCAGCTTCTGCAGCTGCACTTTCACATCATCGGTCAGGCCGACGTAAAAGCCCGGGATATCCAGCACGCCGACTTTTTCTTTACCGACGGTTTTCACTGACATCTTCACCGCGCGGTCTTCCAGACGGATGCGTTCGCGGGTCAGGGTGACGATACGCGTCTTGGCCCCTTTGCCGGCCGGCAGAATCTCAAGGCGAACCTTGCTGCCCTTCGGCCCTTTAATCAGCGCCACGACGTCATCCAGACGCCAGCCAATCACATCGACCATCGACTTCCCGGTCTGGCCGACGCCGACAATGCGGTCGCCGACGCTGATCGCTTTGCTCTTCGCAGCCGGACCACCCGCCACCAGCGAATTAATGACCGTGTAGTCATCATCCATCTGCAGCACAGCGCCGATCCCTTCGAGTGAGAGACTCATCTCGGTGTTGAACTGCTCGGTATTGCGCGGCGACAGATAGTTGGTGTGCGGGTCGATTTCGCGGGCGAAGGCGGTCATCGCCAGCGAGAAGACATCTTCGCTGTTGGTTTGCGCCAGACGACGGATAGCGAACTTATAGCGACGGGTTAAGGTGTCGCGGATCTCTTTATCGTCTTTCCCCGCCAGCTTCAGGCTTAACTGGTCAAATTTCACCTTGGCGTCCCACAGCTTGTTCAGCTCGGCCTCGTCTTTCGGCCACGGCGCTTTGGAGCGGTCAAGGTTGAAATTATCGTTGCCGGTAAAGTCCATCGGACGTTCCAGCACCTTCAGCGCATACTGATAGCGCTCGAAGCGGCGCTGCTGCGCCAGGTTGTAGAGGTCATAGAAGACGTCCAGTTTCCCGGTGCGCAGTTCGTCGCCGATTTGGTCTTTTTTCGCCGCGAACTTCGCCACATCGCTGGCCAGCAGCACATTATGGCTGTAATCCAGCAGGTTCAGATAACGGTCAAAAATCTTTGCCGAGAAGGCGTTGTCGAGATCGAACTGACGGTAGTGAGAGCGGGTAAAGCGCGATGTCACGCGCTCGCTCACCGTCGCGTGCTGCGGCTCTTCTTTCAGCACGGGGATTTGATCTGCACGGGTTATTTCATCAACAGCGAACGCATGGCCTGCTATTGCCAGCAGGCCCGCAAGCGCGGTGATTTTAAAAAATGTGTTCATGCCTGGCCCGGCCTCCGTTTCAGAACACCAGGTGTTCTGCGCGTACAATCATTGACATACCAGAAGTCAGCTGTACACGAACGCCATCTTTGGTGATTTCCACAACGGTGGCGTCCATTGCGTTATTGCCTGCTTTTACCTTCAGCGCCTGGCCGACGGTCAGAACGGAAACATCCGATACCGGAGTAAGACGCTCTTCACGCGGAGCTTTGGCTGCAACAGGACGCGGTTTACGCTGTTCAGCACCCTCTTTACGACGCGGCTGCTGAGGACGCGGTTTACGCTCGCGGCGAACGCCTTCATCCGGCTGGCCTGCAGCGGCAGCGGCTTCGCGTTTTTTCGCCTGCTGGGCAGCGCGCTGCGCCTGAACGCGAGCTTTCGCTTCTTCCAGCTGCTGACGCGCATGGGCAATGTGCTGCTCTTCCAGTTCGCCGCACGGGTTGCCGTCCAGGTCAACGCGGATAGCGCCGGCTTTTACGCCGTAGAGATAGCGCCAGCTCGAGGTATAGAGACGTAATGCAGCGCGAAGCTGGGTTTTGCTGAGATTCATCTCACCACCCACTCGCTCAACGAGATCCTGAAAAATTCCGATTTTCAGGGGGCGCGCTTCGCCTTCAGCGCTGAAGCACTGAGGGAAACGTTCGGCCAGAAAGGCGATAACTTCTTTACTGCTATTCAACTTAGGTTGATTTTCCATGAAATTTCCTGATTACAACGGACGTAGCCAACAAGCCGCAGGCATGAACAGGCGACATTATAATGACGTCCTCGCTAAATGCTACGTTATCCGTTGATTATCCCACGACACGGGTAAAGATTTTTTGATAATCAGTGGCCGCGATGAGTTTTTCCAGATGCTCGACCAGCGTGCGCAACCCCTGCTCATCTTCAGCAGTGAAGCGGCCGTAAGCCGGACTGTCGATATCCAGCACGCCGATAATCTGGTCGTTCACGCGCAGGGGGAAGACAATTTCCGAATTACTGGCGGCATCGCAGGCGATGTGGCCGTCAAACGCGTGGACGTCCTCGACGCGCTGCACCTGGGCTTGCGTCACCGCCGCGCCGCATACGCCGCGCCCGACCGGGATCCGCACGCAGGCCAGTTTGCCCTGGAACGGCCCCAGCACCAGGGTATCGCCTTCCAGAAGATAGAAACCGGCCCAGTTGACCTCGCCCAGTCGTTCAAACAGCAGCGCGCTGGTATTGGCGATCATCGCCAGGAAACTGGTTTCACCTGCCATTAATGCCTGGAAATCACGGTTCAAATCCGCGTAAAATTCTGTTTTGCTCATTATATCTTCACTTGGTTGTCTTACTGCCTGATACGTACAGCCTACTAAAATAAGCATTAAATGCGCTTGGGCTCAAGATGAATTCATTCATAGGTTAAGATAGTGGGATACATTCATTCCTGTACGTATTAAATGCCGATAAAAACATCCACCCTTAAGCCTGCGAATAAGATGGTCGTGCATGCCGTGAGCACACCGCTTCCCTATGCGCATTATCAGCGCTGTACGCAGTGTGACATGCTCTTTCGCTTACCGGTGCTTAAACGCAACCAAAGCGCCTGGTGTCCGCGCTGTAACGCGAAGGTGCGCGATGGCCGCGACTGGTCGTTGACCCGTCTGGGCAGCATGGCCCTGGCGATGCTGCTGTTAATGCCCTTTGCCTGGTCCGAACCCCTGCTGCGCCTTCACCTGCTGGGGGTTCGCATTGACGCCAACGTCCTGCATGGAATTTGGCAGATGACCGCGCAGGGCGACCCGCTTACCGCCGCGATGGTGCTGTTTTGCGCGGTGGTCGCCCCGGTGCTGCTGGTGGTTTCGATTAGCTATCTGTGGCTGGGCAACGTGCTGGGGATGAACCTGCGTCCGGTGTTGCTAATGCTCGGTAAGCTCAAGGAGTGGGTCATGCTGGATATCTATCTGGTGGGCATCGGCGTCGCCTCCATCAAGGTGCAGGATTACGCCTTTCTGCAGCCCGGCATCGGCCTCGTGGCATTTATCTCCCTGACGCTGCTGAGCATCCTGACGCTTATCCATATGAACGTCGAAGAGCTGTGGGAGCGATTCTATCCCGAACGGCCGGCGACCCGCGCCGATAACAATCTGCAGGTGTGCACCGGCTGCCACTACACCGGCTACCGCGACGCCCGCGGCCGCTGCCGGCGCTGCCACACGCCGCTGCACCATCGCCGACCGCAGAGCCTGCAGCGCAGCTGGGCGGCGCTGATTGCCTCGCTGATTTTGCTCTTACCGGCCAACCTGCTGCCGATCTCCATCATTTACGTTAACGGCGCGCGCCAGGAAGACACCATCCTCTCCGGGATCATCTCCCTCGCCAGCAGCAATATCGCCATCGCCGGCGTGGTGTTTATCGCCAGTATTTTGGTGCCATTCACCAAAGTTATAGTGTTATTTACCCTGCTGCTCAGCATACAATTCAAATGCGAGCAGGGGCTGCGCACCCGCATCCTGCTGCTGCGGCTGATAACCTGGATTGGCCGCTGGTCGATGCTGGATCTGTTTGTTATCTCACTCACCATGTCGCTAATCAATCGCGATCAGCTCCTCGCCTTTACGATGGGGCCGGCCGCGGTTTACTTCGGTGGCGCGGTAATTTTAACTATTCTTGCAGTTGAATGGCTGGACAGCCGCTTACTTTGGGACGCACATGAGTCAGGAAACGCCCGCTTCGCAGACTGAAGCCAGAATAAAAACCAAACGTCGTATCTCGCCATTCTGGCTGCTGCCGGTCATCGCGCTGCTGATTGCCGCCTGGCTCATCTGGACCAGTTTTGACGACCGTGGATCGACGATTACTATCGATTTCCAGTCTGCTAACGGCATCGTGCCGGGGCGGACGCCTATCCGCTATCAGGGGGTGGAAGTCGGTACCGTCCAGGACATTAGTCTCAGTAAAGACCTGAGTAAAATTGAAGTTTCCGCCAGCATCAAACGCGATATGAAAGAGGCGCTGCGCAAAGATACGCAGTTCTGGCTGGTGACGCCGAAAGCCTCTCTGGCCGGCGTGTCAGGACTGGATGCCCTGGTGGGTGGGAACTACATCGGCATGATGCCGGGCAAGGGCGAACCCGAAGATCACTTCGTCGCCCTCGACACCCAGCCCAAATACCGCATCAACAACGGCGAGCTGATGATCCACCTGCAGGCGCCCGACCTTGGCTCTCTGAGCAGCGGCTCGCTGGTCTACTTCCGTAAGATCCCGGTCGGGCGGGTGTATGACTTCACGCTGAATGACAATAACCAGGGGGTCACCATTGATGTGCTGATCGAGCGCCGGTTTACCAACCTGGTGAAAAAAGGCAGCCGTTTCTGGAACGTCTCCGGGATCAAAGCCGACGTCGGCCTGAGCGGGGCCAAAGTGCAGCTGGAGAACCTTTCCGCGCTGGTGAACGGCGCCATCGCCTTTGACTCCCCTGCCGATTCGCAGGTCGCGTCGCAAAACGATGACTATCATCTGTACGAAGACCTGGCGCACAGTCAGCGCGGGGTGGTGGTGACCCTCGACCTGCCGGACGGCGACGGCCTGAAAGCGGGCTCGACGCCGCTGATGTATCAGGGGCTGGAAGTGGGCCAGTTAAGCAAACTGAATCTTAACCCTGGCGGCAAAGTCACGGGCGAGATGACCGTCGACCCGAGCGTGGTGACCCTGCTGCGGGAGAAAACGCTGATTCAGATGAAGAAGCCGAAGATCTCCCTTGATAACCCCAGCGTCAGCGCCCTGCTCACCGGCAATACCTTTGAGCTGGTGCCCGGCGAAGGCGAACCGCGTAATCACTTCTCCGTCATGCCAGCGGATAAAGCGCTGCTGGAGGAGCCCAATGTCGCCACCGTCACCCTTTCGGCGCCGGAGAGCTACGGGATCGACGGCGGCCAGCCGCTGGTGCTGCACGGGGTGAAAGTTGGCCAGGTGCTGGAGCGCAAGCTGACGGCCAAAGGGGTGACCTTCCAGGTGGCGATTGCCCCGGAATACCGCGATCTGATTCGCGGCGACAGCAAGTTTGTGGTGAACAGTCGTCTGGACGTCAAAGTGGGGCTCGATGGCGTGCAGGTGCTGGGCGCCAGCGCCAGCGAATGGGTGAACGGCGGGATCCGGGTGATCCCGGGTGAAAAAGGCGAAATGCAGAGCAGCTATCCGCTGTATGCCAACCTCGAAAAGGCGCAGGAAAACAGCCTGAGCGAAGTGCCGACCACCACCCTGAGCCTCTCCGCTGAGACGCTGCCTGACGTTCAGGCTGGCTCGGTGGTGCTGTATCGTAAATTCGCCGTCGGCGAGATCATCGCCGTCAAACCGCGCAAAGACGCTTTCGATATCGATCTGCATATCAAGCCGGAGTACCGCTACCTGCTGACCAACAACAGCGTCTTCTGGGCGGAAGGGGGTGCGAAGGTCAAACTTGACGGCAACGGGCTCACCGTTCAGGCCTCGCCGCTGGCCCGCGCCATTAAAGGAGCGATCAGTTTCGATAACCTCAACGGCAGCAGCGCCAACGCGCGGCTGAATAATAAACGCATCCTTTACGCTTCTGAAACGGCGGCGCGCGCCGTGGGCGGCCAGATCACCCTGCACGCGTTTGACGCCGGGAAGATGGCGGCCGGGATGCCGATTCGTTATCTCGGCATCGATATCGGTCAGATCCAGTCCCTGGAGCTGATCACCGCCAAAAACGAGGTGCAGGCGAAAGCCGTGCTTTACCCGGAATACGTCGGCACGTTTGCCCGCGCCGGGACTCGCTTCTCGGTGATCACTCCGCAGATCTCCGCGGCAGGCGTGGAGCATCTCGACACCCTGTTCCAGTCCTATATTAACGTTGAGCCCGGACGCGGCCCGGCGCGTCGCGACTTTGAGATCCAGGATACGACGATCAGCGACTCGCGCTATATCGACGGTCTGAATATCGTGGTGGAAGCGCCGGAGGCCGGATCGCTTGGCATCGGTACGCCGGTGCTGTTCCGCGGTCTGGAAGTCGGGACGGTGACCGGTCTGTCGCTGGGATCGATGTCTGACCGGGTCATGGTTAAGATGCGCATCAGCAAGCGCTACCAGTACCTGGTGCGCAATAACTCGGTGTTCTGGCTGGCCTCAGGTTACAGCCTCGACTTCGGCCTGGTTGGCGGCGTGGTGAAAACCGGGACCTTCAATCAGTTTATCCGCGGCGGGATCGCCTTTGCCACGCCGCCGGGTACGCCGCTGGCGCCGAAGGCCCAGGACGGCAAGCACTTCCTGCTGCTGGAGAGCGAGCCGAAAGAGTGGCGGGAGTGGGGCACCGCCCTGCCGCAGTAATCCTCACCTCCCCTTCTCCCGCCCCGGCAAACGCCGGCGGCGGGCAGACGACAAACCGCACGCCCCGGTGTCCTGCACCGGGGCGTTTGTGCTAAACTGCGCACCCTTTTTTTCTGTGGTGCGCTGCCCGTGGCCGAAAATACTGTCTATTTCCCTGAAGCGTTTCTCGCTCAAATGCGCGCGGCGATGCCGGCGCACCTCTCTTTCGACGACTTTATCGCCGCCTGTCAGCGCCCGCTACGCCGTAGTATTCGCGTCAATACGCTGAAAATTAGCGTCGATGATTTCCTCTCTCTGGTCGCTCCCTATGGCTGGCAGCTGACGCCGGTCCCATGGTGTGAGGAGGGATTCTGGATCGAGCGGGACGACGATGCGCTGCCGCTGGGCAGCACCGCCGAACACCTCAGCGGGCTGTTCTATATTCAGGAAGCAAGCTCAATGCTGCCGGTCGCCGCCCTGTTCGCCGACAACCCGCAGCCTGAACGGGTCATGGACGTTGCCGCCGCCCCGGGGTCGAAAACCACCCAGATCGCCGCCCGGATGGGCAATGCGGGCGGCATCCTGGCGAATGAGTTCTCCGCCAGCCGGGTGAAAGTGCTGCATGCCAACATCAGCCGCTGCGGCATCAGCAACGTCGGCCTGACCCATTTCGACGGGCGGGTGTTCGGCGCGGCATTGCCCGAAGCCTTCGACGCCATTCTGCTTGATGCCCCCTGCTCCGGCGAAGGGGTGGTACGCAAAGATGCCGACGCGCTGAAAAACTGGTCGCCGGAGAGCAACCTCGACATCGCCGCCACCCAGCGCGAACTTATCGACAGCGCTTTCCATGCCCTGCGCCCTGGCGGGACGCTGGTCTATTCGACCTGCACCCTGAACCGCGAAGAAAATCAGTCAGTCATACACTGGCTGCTGTCCCGTTACCCGCAGGCGGTAGAGATCCAGCCGCTGGAAGCGCTGTTTCCCGGCGCGGCCGATGCCCTAACCGCGGAGGGATTTCTGCATGTCTTCCCGCAGATCTACGATTGTGAAGGCTTCTTTGTCGCTCGCCTGCGCAAGACTGCGGCGATCGATCCGCTCCCGGCGCCGGGCTATAAGGTCGGCAAGTTCCCGTTTGTGCCGCTGAAGGGCCGGGAAGCCGCAGCGGCGACCGCCGCCGCCCGCGCTGTCGGCCTGGAATGGGACGCGAGCCACACGCTGTGGCAACGAGATAAAGAGCTGTGGCTGTTTCCGCAGTCTATGGAGCCTCTGTTTGGTCGGGTGCGGTTTTCGCGCATTGGCGTGCGCCTGGCGGAGCTGCACAATAAGGGTTATCGCTGGCAGCATGAGGCGGTTATTGCCTTTGCCGCGCCGCAGCGCGCCTTCGAGCTGACGCTGGAGGAGGCGGAAGCGTGGTATCGCGGACGCGATGTCTATCCGCAAACCCCGCCAGCGCAGGACGAAGCCATTGTCACCTTCCAGGGCGTGCCGCTGGGCCTGGCCAAGCGCGTCGGCTCCCGTCTGAAGAACAGTTATCCGCGCGAGCTGGTACGCGATGGGAAACTTTTTGCCGGCAAGGTGTGACACCGCGCAAAAAATACGCACTTTTTGACTGGCGGTTTTCCCCCCATTGACTACGCTGAAAAATGACGGCCGCAACTGGTCGTACCACAACTCAGCTGAAAAATGGGGTGAAGCGATGAGTAAAACCAATGTCCGCATCGGCGCGTTTGAGATAGACGAT
Source organism: Klebsiella sp. JN_Kp127 (assembly GCF_040062505.1). Lineage (NCBI taxonomy): Bacteria > Pseudomonadati > Pseudomonadota > Gammaproteobacteria > Enterobacterales > Enterobacteriaceae > Klebsiella > Klebsiella sp. JN_Kp127. The sequence goes on along the minus strand of NZ_JBEAHS010000031.1, from coordinate 90,234 downwards.
GCCGAACTGCATGGTGAACATCAGGGTGAGCGAACGTTAAGCATTCCCTGCAAATCCGATCCAGATTTATGTATGCAGCTTGACGCCTGGGATGCCGATACCAGCGTTCCCGCGATTCTCAATGGTGAACATTCCGTCCTCTACCGTAAACATTACGACCGCCAGTCCGATGCCTGGGTCATGCGCCTTGCCTGACACCAATGAACCCGTCGCCTGAGACGGGTTATTTATTTCCCCGTCCCGCCGTCATCCCCTACACTAAAGAGTATGTGCCCCCGGACATGAGGCCAGGATGTTTGCCTTAGTGTTGTTTATTTGCTATCTGGATGGCGGCTGCGAGGACATTGTGGTTGACGTCTACCGCGAGGAAACCCAGTGCCTGGTGGCGATGGAAGATCAGCGGATCCGCCACGGCGGCTGCTACCCGATAGAAGATTTTATTGACGGCTTCTGGCAACCCGCCAGCGAATACAGTGACTTTTAGCCTGCCGACTGCAGCGCCACCAGGGTCAGCGTGCCGCCGAACACGGCGCCGGTGTCAATATAGTGTTGATTGTCGTAGTCACAACGCGCGCGAAGCGGCGTATGGCCAAACCAGAAATGGTCAGCCCCGGCGATAGCGCCATGACGCCCCGCCAGATGTTCACTCAGACGATGGCGGCTCCACAGGACCCGCTGGGGATCCACCGGCTGCTGCCAGCGATAGACCGGCGCCGGGTAATCGGCATGGGCGATCACATGCCGCGCCTTTGCGCACTCCACTTCAATAATCAACGGCAGCCGCTGGCAGCGCGCCAGCAGCCGATCGACGTCAGCCCGCTGCCGCACGTTGCTCCGGGCGTACCAGTCGCCGCCGTTCATCTGCCAGAGCGTCATATCTCCGCTCTCCAGCGCCTCCAGCGCCATCTGCTCATGATTCCCGCGCACGGCCCTGAACCAGCGGCTGCGCAACAGGCCGAGACAGTCAGCGCTTTGCGGCCCGCGATCGATCAGATCGCCAACCGAGATCAGCAGATCGGCCCAGGGATCAAAGCGCAGCCGGCGCAGGCGCTCCATCAGCAGCGCAAAGCAGCCATGCAGATCGCCCATCAGCCAGATATTACGCCAGTCGCTGCCATTAATACGCTGATACATATAATTACCTCTCTGCCGTAATTATAGGTAATTCCAGCTTACAGCCGCTGTTTTTTATTTACACCTCAATCGATTTTAAACAAACGGCAAATATAGTCGGCCAGAGCATTAAGCTTATCAGTGCCTCGCTTTAAAATAGCAGGAAATAACAACGAGGTGTTTATCGTGACAGACAATAGCCTGCATTCATCCAGCGTGCTTACGCCGCGCTCGCATCTCATTGCCGATCTGGTGATGGGCAGATTAACACCCGCACCTATCTGGCGGCAGAAAAATTACCGCTTTAAGTTTCTGCTGCGCACGGCGTTATTTTATAGCCCTACCAAAGCGATGCTGGAGGCGCTGAGCGCTCGTGACGATTTTAACCAGCTGCTGACGGCGCAGGCGACGCTGCCGGGGAAAGTGCACCGTCAATATCTGACGCGCGATCTCAACGCCTGGCAGCGGGCGATGGCGGTCATAAGCCATTATCGCTATGTCGATACCCTGCGCGGGTCGCGGCTGGCGCATGCCATGACCGCGGTGTGCGAGGTCCCGTTGCTGACGCTCAATGGAAAGGATGAACGCCAGTTTACCCTCTCGGCCTCTTCGGCCGGGAAGGCCGAGCGTGAGGGTGAAACCACCCTATGGCTGCGCGACAGCGACCATACCCTGCTGGCCAGCGCGACCTTCAGCGTGACCCGGGAGGGCGACGCCTGGCAGCTGGTCATCGGCGGTTTACAGGGACCGCGACGCCACGTTTCTCATGAGGTGATCAAGCAGGCGACTCGCGCCTGCTACGGCCTGTTCCCGAAGCGCCTGCTGCTGGAGTTTATCTGGCTGCTGGCCGCTCGCAGCCATATCGCGGCGATTTACGGCGTCAGCGATAACGGCCATGTGTTCCGCGCCCTGCGCTATCGCCTGAGCAAGGGGCGCCATTTCCACGCCAGCTATGACGAGTTCTGGCAATCCATCGACGGTAAGCCGGAAAGCCTCTGGCGCTGGCAGCTACCGCTGCGTCTGGAAAGAAAACCGCTGGAGAGCATCGCCAGTAAAAAACGGGCCGAATACCGGCGTCGATTCCAGCTGCTGGATCAGCTGGCGGAGCAGGTGGCAATATTGACGCAGCCGCTGCCGGGCAAGTAAATTTCGCGAGCAGCGAACCCGCCCCGTCACGCGGCGTTTGCTTATTATGTTCTTATTTCGCTACTATCATGGTCCCCGCAGGCCATAGGATAGTCGTTAGCATGATGAGTAAAACCGAAATTTTTCTGCTGATTATTCTGGCGGTCGTGCTGCTGGGCAGTATATGGTTTATTTTCAGCGATGAAATTTGGCTTTTACTCTGCTATCTGGAGAGTCAGATATTTCCCACCTTTAGCGTTCCGGAATAATATTTTTTGCCCAAAACTACGCCCCTGAATATTATTTGCCGCCATTTCGTGGGGCGCGGACGACTAATCGCATGAATTGCCAAATCAATAAGGTTTTGTTTATTCTATTTATCATACAAATAGGTATACTAGCAGACTTCCGATGTTGGCCCGCCAGTTAACCTGCACGCCGGGCCTGTTTAGGTGCAGGTTTTTTCTTTTCCTCTCCCCTCGCTTACGGTTCCGCCTTCCTCATATCGTTCTTCCGCTGGATGCAATTTGTGTGTAAATGAATTGTGTATGCTAAAAACGGTGTGCTATAACGGGACATCCAGAGGCCAGCCTGGTGATTGACTGACAGGATGTCGCTGGTCATCGCGAAAGCAGACAGATTAAGATAAAAAGAGACCGAATACGATTCCTGTATTCGGTCCAGGGAAATGGCTCTTGGGAGAGAGCCGTGCGCTAAAAGTTGGCATTAATGCAGGCTAAGTCGCCTTGCACTATAAGAATAGTTTAACGCGTCAGCTTTTCCAGTCTGCGGCCAATGTGGCCGAATAATTCCTGGAAAAGAGGGCGCTGTTAGCGAAAAAACCGCCACTGCAGTTGTCCGGCAAGGGCGGTTTTTTTTATGTCATTACAGCGAGATAGCGCGAAAATCTAGCAGAGCTTCTGCGCGCGCTCGATAAACGGCGCGAGGCTCATTTTTTGCCCCGGGTGCTGCGGATCGTCGATCTGGATCACCGAGATCGGCTGGGCGGTGGTTTTGCCGGCTTTGACCTGCTGCTCAGCCACCTCATTGAGCGGATACTGGACCAGGGTGCTCGGGTTGATAGCGTAGAGGGCATTGCCCGGACGACAGGTCAACATCACCTCTTCACGGTTGAACGCCCAGCTCTCCTTTCCTACCTCAAAGCGGCTCACGGTGATAATTTGCGGCGCCGCCAGAGCAGCGCCGGAGCTTGCCAGTAACAACATGGTCAGAACAATTTTTTTCATGATTTTGCCAGTTAATTCAATAAGGTTCCCAGGTGGCAAACAGGCTGACGGCCAGCAGCGCCAGCGCGCCCAGCCCTATCTCGGCCTGCGTGGTTCGCAGGATCAGGCTTTCCGCCCGCGAACCGCTTGCCGACATGCGCGGTACCAGAACATACCTGTTCACTAACGCAATTACCACCATCCCGGCCACCAGCGCACATTTGATCAACAGCATACGTCCCCAGGGCGATGCGCCAATCAATCCTCCCTGGATCAACAGCGCATTGATCGCCCCGCTGGCAAGGGTGCCGGCGACGGCCAGATGCCCGTAGCGTGAAAAGCGCGCCATGGTATAGACCGCGGCCTGCCGCCAGCGCCCCTGCGCCAGGCGCAGGCAATAGATAAAGGGCAACAGGCCGCCGAACCAGCTGGCGACGCAGAAGAGGTGGACAGCATGATTAGTCCGCTGCAGGGCGCCGAGTAAACCATCATGCATGGCGGCATGCCCTACCCCAGCGGAAAGCAGCAGCTGGGCCGCCAGCAGGGCCACCAGCTGGCGAGCGCCGTGGCGGGGACGGATCCACACCACGGCGAGGGCGATCCACGCCAGCAGGATCTGCCAGATCCACACCCCGCCGAAGCGGGTACCCGCCACCGCCTGCCAGACGGCGGGTTGCCAGACATCCGCCCAGCCCTCGCCCATCATCCCCCCCTGCAGCAGATACAGCGCCAGGGTAGAGAGCGCGCCGATCAGCAGCAGCGGGCGCAACAGCGGATAGAAGCGCAGCATCAGTACGCGTCGCAGCGGCACCGGCGCCCACCAGGCGCCATACAGCACGCAGCCAAAAGCCAGCATCAGGGCGATAAAATGCCCAAAACGCAGGGTAATATAGAGCCCGGTCAGCATCGCTTACTTCACGCTAAAGGTGTATTGCCCTTTGGTTTTATGGCCATCCACTGAAACTACATGCCATGCCACAGTGTATTCTCCCGGCCGCAGGGTTTCCGCCACAGGCACGGTGACCTGGGTGGGGTTGTCGGCGCTGCGGGTCAGTTTGCCGGTGGCCACCGCATGCTGCTGCGGACCGGTGACGGACACCCCGCTGAACGCGGGTTCAATGCCTTCGGAGAAACTGAGCGTCAGCGTCTGCGGAGAAGCCGCCAGCTGCGCACCGGCGGCGGGGATCTGCTGCTGCAGGTGAGCGTGGGCGAGCGCGCCCGTCGCGGTTAATAGCCCGGCAAACGAAACGGAGAGGCGCATCGCGCGTCCAGCAAGAAGTCGCATATTCGTCATTCCCTTTTGTTATGTCTGTAGCACAGAGAATAACCCTGTATAATGGCAGAGTCGAGCCGGGCGTCAGGCCCTGACCGGGTTTACAAGCAGAGTGGAGTGTATGATGGAAAGAAATCTGGCCAAAATTTCGCAAGATGAGATGGATAAAGTCAACGTCGATCTCGCCGCCGCCGGCGTCGCCTTTAAAGAGCGGTATAATATGCCGGTGGTCGCTGATTTGGTCGAGCGTGAACAGCCCGCCCATCTGCGCGACTGGTTCCGCGAACGACTGATCGCCCATCGGCTGGCCTCCGTCTCGCTGTCCCGCCTGCCCTGGGAGCCAAAACAGAAATAATGCCTACTTCCCCCCTCGCCGTCGGTTGGCAAGCCTGGCCAATTGCTTTACGCTTATTGTTTTGCTCTGGAGCGAGCCATGCTGCGCGTCATTGATACCGAAACCTGTGGGCTGCAGGGGGGCATCGTTGAAGTCGCCTCGGTCGACATTGTCGACGGGCAGATCACCAATCCCATGAGTCATCTGGTGCGTCCTGACCGCCCCATCAGCCCGCAGGCGATGGCTATCCACCGGATTACCGAAGAGATGGTCGCCGATAAGCCGTGGATTGAGGAGATTATTCCGCACTATCATGGCAGCCCGTGGTATGTCGCGCATAACGCCAGCTTCGATCGTCGGGTGTTACCGGAGATGCATGGCGAGTGGATCTGTACCATGAAGCTGGCCCGCCGGCTGTGGCCGGGGATCAAATACAGCAATATGGGGCTCTATAAATCACGTAAGCTGAACGTGGCCACGCCGCCGGGGCTGCATCACCACCGGGCGCTGTATGACTGCTATATCACCGCTGCGCTGCTGCTGGATATCATCAACGTTTCCGGCTGGACGCCTGACGAAATGGCCGATATCACCGGTCGGCCGGCGCTGCTCACCACCTTCACCTTCGGCAAATACCGCGGCAAAGCCGTCGCCGAGATTGCTGAAAACGATCCAGGCTATCTGCGCTGGTTATTCAACAATCTCGACCGCATGAGCCCCGAGCTGCGCCTCACGCTCAAGCATTACCTCGGGGAATAGCCCCTACACTGCCGCTTTCCCCGGCAGTGTCCCCTGCGCCAGGGCGATGAAAAAGGCGTACTCCAGCGCCACCCCCTCATAGCTTTTAAAGCGCCCGGATTTTCCGCCATGTCCGGAGTCCATATCGGTGCAGAGCAGCAGCAGGTTATCGTCGGTTTTCAGTTCACGCAGTTTCGCCACCCACTTCGCCGGCTCCCAGTATTGCACCTGGGAATCGTGCAGCCCGGTGGTCACCAGCATATGCGGATACGCCTGCGCCTTCACGCCGTCGTAGGGGCTGTAGCTTTTCATGTAGTGGTAATAGGTTTCATCCTGCGGGTTCCCCCACTCTTCAAATTCGCCGGTCGTCAGCGGAATGGTCTCATCCAGCATGGTGGTCACCACGTCGACGAACGGCACCTGAGCTATTACGCCGTGGAACAGCTCTGGACGCTCGTTAACGGCCACCCCCATCAGCATCCCGCCGGCGCTGCCGCCCATGCCATAGCAGAGCCGCGGGTCGCCGTACCCCTGGGCCAGCAGCGCGTCGCAGACGTCCAGGTAGTCGTTGAAGGTATTTTTCTTACACAGGAATTTACCGTCCTCATACCACTGCTGGCCCAGCTCGCCGCCGCCGCGAACGTGGGCGATCGCGTAGACAAAGCCCCGGTTGAGCAGGCTCAGCCGGCTGGCGCTGAAATCGGCATCGATACTGTCGCCATACGAGCCATAGCCATAGACCAGCAGCGGATTGCTCCCTTTACGAAAATGGTCGCGATGATAGACCAGCGAGACCGGGACTTCGACGCCATCGCGGGCGGTTACCCACAGGTGCTCGCTCTGATAGCAGCGGGTGTCCAGCCCCTTCACCTCCTGCTGCTTGATCACCCGTCGTTCGCCGGTATCCATATCCAGCTCAAACAGGGTGTCGGGAGTGGTCATCGAGGAGTAGCCGTAGCGCAGGCGCGACGTTTCAGGCTCCGGGTTATAGGCAAGCCAGGTGACATAGGCCGGATCGTCAAAGGCGATCCCTACCACCTCCCGGGTCCTGCGGTTAATCTGCCGCAAACTGGTCAGGCCGCGCTGACGCTCCTCGACGACCAGCCAGTCGGTAAACAGGGTAAATCCTTCGAGCATTACGTCGTGACGCGGCGGGATCAGCGTGGTCCACTGCTCTTCATCGCGCAGCACGGTACGGTAGAGGCCAAAATTCTTCCCCTCCCGGTTGGATCGCAGATAAAAAGCGTGCTGATAGTGATCGAGGCTATATTCATGATCTTTACGCCGCGGCAGGAAGCAGACCGGCTCGGCGTCTGGCAATTCGGCGTTGAGCAGCAGCACTTCGCTGGTGGTGGCGCTGGAGAGATAGATCACCACGAACTGCTGGGATGTGGTTTTATGCACGCTGACGTAGAAGGTCTCATCTTTTTCCTCATAGACCAGCGCGTCGCTCTGCGCCGGCGTCCCGACGGTGTGGCGCCAGACCTGATAAGGAAGCAGCGTGGTGGGATGTTTACGCACATACCACACAAAGCGTGAATCGTTGCTCCAGGCAAAGCCGGAGGTGACATTTTCCAGGGTCTCCGGATACCACTCGCCGTTGCTGAGGTCGCAAAAGCGCAGCCCGTACTGGCGGCGGGAGAGATAATCTTCCGCCACCGCCATCAGCTGGTTGTTGGGCGCAATGCCCAGCCCGCCCAGGGTGTAAAACTCGCTTTTCGCCGCCCGCTGGTTGGCATCAAGCAGGATCTCCCACTCGTCCCACTCCTCTTTCAGCACCGACTGGCGCTGGTAGATAGCGTATTCGCAGCCCGGCTCGTACACCTGACGATAGCGAAAGCCGTTTTTGCTGTAGGGGGCCGAGACTTCCCGCTGCGGAATGCGGTCGATAATCTCTTTCAGCAGACGCTCCTGCAGGCTGAGCTGCGAATCCATCACTTGCTTGCCGTAGGCGTTTTCCGCGTGCAGATATTCCAGCACATCAGGCCGCGCGCGTTCATCGTCGCGCAGCCAGTAATAGTTATCGATGCGTGTATCGCCATGCAAGGTCATGGCGTGAGGGATCCGTTTGGCTTTAGGTGGCATGTTATTCTTCTGCTGCTTTTTCGTGACACAAGAGCATTCAGGCCGCAGGGTGGCGCCTGAATGATGACGTGTCTATAAGGGTGGCAAAAGACGCGGGCGATGCAAGCGAAACGTGATAATTTAAACGCTTAGCGCCTGTTTTTGTGACTGGATATCCTGTTCGATGTCGGCCCGGACATCTTTTGGCAACGCCAGGGCCTCACCCAGGGCGTTGAGATAGCTGCGCTCCATAAAGTGGTCGATATCGATCACCGCGCAGCTGACGTAGTAGATCTCCAGCGCCTCCTGCGGGTCAACGATGCCCTCGGCGAGACGCTGCGGATCCAGCGGCTGAGCCAGCGCCTGGTCAATCAACACCCTGGCCTGAACGTCAATATTGGCCTCCCGAAGCTGGGCTTCAATCTTCGCCCGCTCGTGATCGTCGATATGCCCATCGCTTTTGGCGGCAAACACCAGGGCGGTGATCAGCCGCACGCTGCGCGGATCGACATCCGCCGGCGCCGCAGCCGTCTCTGGTGTCGGGGCGGGCGTGTATTGAGCGCGCATTTTCTGCTGATACTTGTTCCACAACACGGTACCCGCCACTGCCCCACCGCCAGCCAGCAGCGCGCTGGTGCCATATTTCGCCAGCAGCTTGCGTGACGATTTGCTGGCCACCAACAGCCCTGCCAGCCCGCCGATGGCGCCGGGCAGCAGGGCGCTCCCTTTTGACGATTCGCCGGACGGCGACGCGCCCTGCTGTCCGAGCAGCGACTGCAGTTGATTTAGCCAGTTAGCCATGGTTTTCCTCTCAGGTGACAAACACTGTTATCAGCCTAAACGACGCGATGTCAGGAAATGTTAGATATGGCTAAAGATGCGCAAAGGTGCGCGCGGCGGCGGTACCGGGTTCAGCCGACCAACCGACCAACCGACCAACCGACCAACCGACCAACCGACCAACCCGCCAACCCGCCAACCCGCCAGCCCGCCAGCCCGCCAGCCCGCCAGCCCGCCAGCCCGCCAGCCCGCCAGTGGCTGACCGCCAGCCATCAGGCCGCTTTGGCTTTCCGCGTTTTGGCAGCCGGCGCGGCGGCATCTTCCGCCGGGGTAGCCTCTGCGTCCGTTGACGGCGCGGGCGCATCGTGCGCAGTCGCATCCTGCTCCGGCAGTTTGCCGGCGCGCAGGATATGCTGCAGCGCCTCTTTACGCTCCGCCAGCCACATCGCCATGGTATCGCGCTGGGCATCATCCATTTCCAGCGGAGATGCTACCAGCCAGTCATTCAGCACCTCTGCCAGATCGAGCATTTTGTCGTAAGCGTCGGCCTCTTTTTTGCTGGCAAAAGACATTTTTTCCTCACCTTCGCGGATCACCACATATTTAATTTCAACCGCCATGCTGCAGCCTCTCGATACTGTATTTTTATACAGTATAACAAATTTCACTTCCGGACTCAACTCACGCGCGTAAAGACAGACGCAAACGTTTTCGTTTATAATCGACCGCATCTTTTTTTTACTGCGGAAGAGAGTTATGACTGTATTAGGCACCGCGCTGCGCCCGGCAGCCACCAAAGTTATGCTGTTAGGCTCCGGCGAGCTGGGTAAAGAAGTCGCCATTGAATGTCAGCGTCTGGGCATTGAAACTATCGCCGTCGACCGCTACCCCGATGCCCCGGCGATGCAGGTCGCCCACCGCGCCCACGTCATCAATATGCTGCACGGCGAGAGCCTGCGCGCGCTGATCGAACAGGAAAAACCTGATTACATCGTGCCGGAGATCGAAGCTATCGCCACCGATACCCTGGTCGAACTGGAGCAGGCCGGGCAGAAAGTGGTCCCCACGGCGCGGGCAGCGAAGCTCACCATGAACCGCGAAGGCATTCGCCGTCTGGCGGCAGAAGAGCTGCAGCTCCCCACCTCCAGCTACCGTTTCGCCGACAGTGAAGACGCCTTCCGCGCGGCGGTCGCGGAGATCGGCTTGCCGTGCATCGTCAAACCGGTGATGAGCTCCTCCGGTAAAGGCCAGAGCTTTATCCGCTCAGCTGACCAGCTCAGCGAAGCCTGGCGCTACGCCCAGCAGGGCGGCCGCGCCGGCGCCGGGCGGGTGATCGTCGAAGGGGTGGTGAATTTCGACTTTGAAATCACCCTGCTCACCGTCAGCGCCGTCGATGGCGTGCATTTCTGCGCCCCGGTCGGCCATCGTCAGGAAGATGGCGATTATCGTGAATCCTGGCAGCCGCAGCAGATGAGCGACCTGGCCCTTGAACGCGCTCAGGATATCGCCCGTAAGGTAGTGCTGGCGCTGGGGGGGCATGGCCTGTTCGGCGTGGAGCTGTTCGTTTGCAGCGACGAGGTGATCTTCAGCGAAGTCTCCCCGCGCCCGCACGACACCGGAATGGTGACGCTTATTTCGCAGGATCTCTCGGAATTCGCTCTGCACGTTCGCGCCTTTCTTGGGCTGCCCGTCGGCGCCATCCGCCAGTATGGCCCAGCCGCTTCCGCGGTGATCCTTCCGCAGCTGACCAGCCAGAACGTCAGCTTCGGCCAGCTGCAGTCGGCCGTCGGAGCTGGCCTGCAGCTGCGTCTGTTCGGCAAGCCGGAGATTGACGGCACCCGTCGTCTGGGGGTGACCCTCGCCGTCGCCGATTCAGTGGAAGAGGCCGTGGCGCGGGCTAAAACCGCCGCCGCGGCGGTTATCGTCGAAGGGTAAAAACAAAAAACCCGGTCGCGTTGCCGCTGACCGGGTTGTTGACCTTGAGGCGCGGTTTACTTCGCGCCTTCCACCGCTTCACGCGCCAGGGTGGTGATGCGATCGTAGTCGCCAGCTTCCAGGGCGTCGGCCGGCACCAGCCAGGAACCACCGATGCACAGCACGCTGTTCAGCGCCAGGTAATCACGGTAGTTGGCCGGGGAGATACCGCCGGTCGGGCAGAAACGAATGTGACCGAACGGACCAGCAATCGCCTGCAGCGCTTTCACGCCGCCGTTGGCTTCCGCCGGGAAGAATTTAAACTCTTTCAGACCGTACTGCATGCCCAGCATCAGCTCGGAGACGGTGCTGATCCCCGGGATCAGCGGAATAGTGCCGTCTTCGGTCGCCGCTTTCAGCAGAGATTCGGTCAGCCCCGGGCTGATAGCGAACTGCGCGCCGGCTTCTGTTACCGCTTTCAGCTGCTCGACGTTGGTAACCGTGCCCGCGCCGACAATCGCGTCCGGCACTTCTTTAGCAATCGCGCGGATCGCCTCCAGGGCGCACTCGGTGCGCAGAGTCACTTCCAGGACGCGCACGCCGCCCGCGACCAGCGCTTTCGCCATCGGTACCGCGTGTTCCAGCTTTTTCACTACGATAACCGGGACAACCGGACCGGAGGTGAGGATTGCTTCTGCTGTTGTTTTCCAGTTTTTCATCAGGATTTTCTCTCGCCAGATCTAGAAATTAAATCGTCTTAAAAAGTGATGCAGGTTGCGCCCTGCTCCGCGCCAGAGAGCTTCTCACGCAGCGCCCCAAACATCTCCCGACCGGTTCCTACGCGCGACGCGCTGAGGTCAGGGATATGCGGCTGACGCGCCGCCAGTTCGGCATCGTCCACCAGCAGCGTCAGTTCCCCCGTCTGCCCGTTCACGCGAATAAGATCGCCATCGCGCACTTTCGCCAGCAACCCACCATCATAGGCTTCAGGCGTGACGTGGATGGCTGACGGGACTTTACCGGAGGCGCCAGAGAGTCGGCCATCGGTCACCAGCGCTATTTTGAAACGGCGGTCCAATAATACACCAAGTGGCGGCATAAGTTTATGTAATTCTGGCATCCCGTTCGCTTTTGGCCCCTGATGACGGACCACCACCACGCAGTCTTTGTCCAGCAGACCCGCTTCAAAGGCCGGCAACACGTCGTGCTGGCTCTCGAACACCACCGCCGGCGCTTCAATCACCTGGTTCTCTACCGGGACTGCCGAGGTTTTCATGACCGCACGGCCGAGGTTACCGCTCAGCACCTTGGTGCCGCCGTGACGGGAGAACGGTTTCTCGAAAGTCGCGATGACCTGATCGTCAAGCGGCGCCGTCGCGCCTTCCCGCCAGTCCAGCTCGCCGTTGTTGAGCCACGGCTCGAGGGTGTAGCGCGACAGGCCGAAGCCGGCGACGGTGTGAACGTCCTCATGCAGCAGGCCGCCTTTCAGCAGCTCGCGCACCAGAACCGGAACGCCGCCCGCCGCCTGGAAATGGTTGATATCCGCCGGGCCGTTGGGGTAGAGGCGCGCCAGCAGCGGCACCACGTCTGACAGGTCGGAGAAATCATCCCAGTTAATGATGATGCCCGCCGCGCGGGCCATCGCCACCAGGTGCATGGTGTGGTTGGTGGAACCGCCGGTCGCCAGCAGCGCCACAATGCCGTTAACCACCACTTTTTCGTCAAACATTTTGCCCAACGGCATCCACTCGTTGCCATTGCCGGTCATGCGGGTGACCTGGCGCGCGGCGGCGGCGGTCAGCGCTTCCCGCAGCGGGGCATCCGGATGGACGAAGGACGATCCCGGCAGCTGCATGCCCATAAACTCCACCACCATCTGGTTGGTGTTTGCCGTACCGTAGAACGTACAGGTCCCCGGAGCATGGTAAGAAGCGGCTTCGGACTCCAGCAGCGCCATGCGGTCAACTTTGCCCTCTGCGTACAGCTGGCGAATGCGAACCTTCTCTTTATTAGGCAGGCCGCTGGCCATCGGACCGGAGGGAATAAAGACCGACGGCAGGTGGCCGAATGAGAGCGCCGCCATGGTCAGTCCGGGCACAATTTTATCGCACACGCCGAGATAGAGCGCGCCATCGAACATGTTATGCGACAGGCCGATGGCCGCGGACATGGCGATCACTTCGCGACTCAGGAGAGAGAGCTCCATGCCGTCCTGTCCCTGGGTCACGCCGTCGCACATCGCCGGCACGCCGCCGGCCACCTGACCGACCGCATTGGCGCTGTGCAGCGCTTTGCGAATGATATCCGGGTAGTGTTCGTAGGGCTGATGCGCGGACAACATATCGTTGTAGGAGGTGATGATGGCGATGTTGTTGCGCAACATGCTTTTCAGGGAGGCTTTGTCGTCGGCCTGACAGGCCGCGAAACCGTGAGCCAGATTGCCGCAGGCCAGTTGCGCACGATGCACGGTGTCGGTTTTGGCCTGGTTAATCCTTGCGAGGTAAGCCGCGCGGGTATCACGCGACCGTTCGATAATGCGATTTGTTACCCGTAACATTGTCGAATTCATAAAGGCTCCTCAAAATTTTATCTGTCCGGCCGCTGCGAGATGACGTGTTTTGGTGCCCGAAGCTACCAACACCAGCGCTCAGGGGCAAAATGTCTGCAGGCAGTGTAATAAAAAAAGCCCCGTGGGTGAATCCTCACGGGGCTTAAAAGATTAAAAAGCGTGCGACTTTCTGCGTCAGATCATGTTACCGGTAAAATAACCCTGACGGATAAGACCGCGAGCTTACTCGAACTCGTTCCACGAGCGACCATCGCGGGTGATCATGGCTACCGAGGCCACGGGTCCCCAGGTCCCGGCCTGATACGGTTTCGGCGCATCGCGGTCGGCTGCCCAGGCTTCTGTGATGGAGTCCACCCACTTCCACGCCTCTTCCACTTCATCACGGCGGACGAACAGCGCCTGGATACCGCGCATGGTCTCCAGCAGCAGACGTTCATAGGCATCGGCCAGATGCGTCTGGTTGAAGGTTTCGGAGTAGCTCAGATCCAGCTTGGTGATCTGCAGGTTATGCTTGTGGTCGAGGCCCGGCACTTTGTTCAGGACCTGGATATCCACCCCTTCGTCCGGCTGCAGACGAATGGTCAGCTTGTTCTGCGGCAGCTCCTGCCAGGTCTCTTTAAACAGGTTCAGCTCCGGCGTTTTGAAATAAACCACCACTTCGGAACATTTGGTCGGCAGACGTTTGCCGGTGCGCAGATAGAACGGTACGCCAGCCCAGCGCCAGTTATCGATATCAACGCGGATCGCCACGAAGGTTTCGGTGTTGCTGGTTTTGTTCGCCCCCTCTTCTTCGAGGTAGCCTGGCACTTTTTTGCCCTGGGCAAAGCCGGCGGTATACTGGCCGCGAACGGTTTTCTCGCGCACATTGGAGCGGTCAATACGGCGCAGGGATTTCAGCACCTTGACCTTTTCATCACGGATGCTGTCGGCGCTGAGATCGGACGGCGGCGACATGGCAATCATGCACAGGATCTGCAGCAGGTGGTTTTGGATCATGTCGCGCATCTGTCCGGCCTGGTCGAAGTACCCCCAGCGCCCTTCAATGCCTACCTCTTCCGCGACGGTGATTTCCACATGATCGATGGTACGGCAGTCCCAGTTATTGACGAACAGGGAGTTGGCAAAGCGCAGCGCCAGCAGGTTGAGGACCGTCTCTTTTCCGAGGTAGTGGTCGATACGGTAGACCTGGCACTCTTCAAAAAACTCGCCGACCTGATCGTTGATTTCCCGCGAGGTTTCCAGCGAGGTGCCCAGCGGTTTTTCCATGACCACGCGCGCAGGCTTGGCATTGAGCTTCGCTTCGCCCAGACCTTTACAGATGGCGCCAAAGGTGCTCGGCGGCATGGCGAAATAGTTGATGGTGACGCGATTCTTTTGGTCCAGCATGTCGCCCAGGCGGGTGAAGCCGCTGGTGTCATTGACGTCAAGATTACAGAACTCCAGGCGTCCGCTCAGGGAATCCCACAAACCTTCATCAATTTTTTCCTTCATGAAGGTTTCCAGCGCTTCGCGCACCACTTTGGTGTAAGCCGCTTTATCCCAGTCGGCACGGCCGACGCCAATGATCCGGGTGTCGGCGTGGATCTGGCCCGCCTTTTCAAGCTGATACAGGGAAGGCAACAATTTACGCCGCGCCAGGTCGCCCTTCGCGCCGAAAATGACCAGGTCGCATGCCTGGGCCGTTTGCGTTACCGCCATGTCATTCTCCTCAGTTGATAGTCTGGTGCTTTTGCCAGGCTATATTTGTAATTTTCTTACACTGCACTGTACTGTGTTTACGTACTTCCCGAAAGCCTTCCCCTCCGTTTGCGGCGGGAAAACCGCACAGGGTGAAAACATTCGGCGATGATTTGGGCATCTGGCTGATATTGTTCGTTGTTTGTACCTGTTTCAGGTCAGTAAAATACGACTCTGATCATGTAATGAAAAAAAACAACATTTTTTCCCGTCATTCCTCACCGCTTGCGCTTGCGGAGGGGTATATTCTTGCTAAAACGCCCGATGATTTCACCCATTAATGAAATCGTTTCCATTGATGAGCGCCCTGTTACTAATGAACATGCTGGAAAAAATCCAGTCCCGACTGGAACACCTTAGCAAATCTGAACGCAAAGTGGCGGAAGTGATCCTTGCCACCCCCGCGCAGGCCATTCATTCGAGCATCGCCGCCCTCGCTCTTGAGGCCGGGGTGAGCGAACCGACCGTCAATCGCTTTTGCCGCAGTCTCGAAACCCGCGGCTTTCCTGACTTCAAACTGCATCTCGCCCAGAGCCTTGCGCACGGCACACTCTATGTTAACCGCAATGTTGATGAAGACGACAGCGTTGAGTCATACACGGGAAAAATATTTGAATCGGCCATGGCGAGTTTAGATCAGGTCCATCATTCTCTCGACATGTCGGCAGTGAATCGCGCGGTGGATCTCCTGACTCAGGCCAAAAAAATCGCCTTTTTCGGCCTGGGCTCTTCGGCGGCGGTCGCTCATGACGCGATGAACAAATTTTTCCGCTTTAACGTGCCGGTCATCTATTCCGACGACATTGTCCTGCAACGCATGAGCTGTATGAATTGCGATGACGATGATGTGGTGGTGATTATCTCGCATACCGGAAGGACCAAGAGCCTGGTGGAGCTGGCGCAGCTGGCCCGTGAAAACGATGCCATGGTGATCGCCCTCACCTCCCCCGGCTCGCCGCTGGCCCGGGAAGCCACGCTGGCCATTACCCTGGATGTGCCGGAAGATACCGACATCTATATGCCAATGGTCTCGCGTCTGGCCCAGTTGACCGTCATTGACGTGCTGGCGACTGGCTTTACCCTGCGCCGGGGAGCAAAATTCAGAGATAACTTGAAGAGGGTCAAGGAAGCGCTGAAGGAATCGCGTTTTGATAAAGAACCGTTCGTACCCAGTGATAATCAATAAAAGTTGATAACAAGCAGTACCCCATTACACCTTCGATAACGATCCGGCTGTGCGACGTTGCAGGCTGGCGCTACCGAATCCATGTTCACGCAACACCAAAGTTGTATCAGTCAACGGAGTATTACATGTCCAGAAGGCTTCGCAGAACCAAAATCGTTACTACCTTAGGCCCGGCTACTGACCGCGATAACAACCTGGAAAAAGTTATCGCCGCGGGCGCAAACGTAGTGCGTATGAACTTCTCTCACGGCACCCCGGAAGATCATCAGCTCCGTGCCGATAAAGTGCGTGAGATTGCGGCAAAACTGGGCCGTCACATAGCCATCCTCGGCGACCTCCAGGGACCAAAAATTCGCGTATCGACCTTTAAAGAAGGCAAAATTTTCCTCAACGTCGGCGACAAATTCCTGCTCGACGCCAACCTCGGCAAGGGCGAAGGCGACAAAGAGAAAGTCGGAATCGACTATAAAGGCCTGCCGGCGGACGTCGTGCCTGGCGATATCCTGCTGCTCGACGATGGTCGCGTGCAGCTGAAAGTCCTCGAAGTTCAGGGGATGAAAGTGTTCACCGAAGTGACCGTCGGCGGCCCGTTGTCCAACAACAAAGGGATTAACAAGCTGGGCGGCGGCCTGTCTGCCGAAGCGCTGACTGACAAAGACAAGGCCGATATCGTCACCGCCGCTAAAATTGGCGTCGACTATCTCGCCGTCTCCTTCCCGCGCTGCGGCGAAGACCTGAACTACGCCCGTCGCCTGGCGCGCGATGCCGGTTGCGATGCGAAAATCGTCGCCAAAGTCGAGCGCGCGGAAGCCGTCTGCGATCAGGACGCCATGGACGACGTGATCCTCGCCTCCGATGTGGTGATGGTTGCCCGCGGTGACCTCGGCGTCGAAATCGGCGATCCGGAGCTGGTGGGCATCCAGAAAGCGCTGATTCGTCGTGCGCGTCAGCTGAACCGTTCCGTCATCACCGCCACCCAGATGATGGAGTCGATGATCACCAACCCGATGCCGACCCGTGCGGAAGTCATGGACGTGGCCAACGCCGTGCTGGATGGTACCGATGCGGTGATGCTCTCCGCGGAAACCGCTGCCGGTCAGTACCCGTCGGAAACCGTGGCCGCGATGGCGCGCGTCTGTCTGGGCGCCGAAAAAATCCCGAGCCTCAATGTCTCCAAACACCGTCTGGACGTCCAGTTCGACAACGTGGAAGAAGCGATTGCCATGTCGGCGATGTATGCCGCCAACCACCTGAAAGGCATCACGGCCATCATCACCATGACCGAATCGGGCCGTACCGCGCTGATGACCTCGCGCATCAGCTCCGGTCTGCCGATTTTCGCCCTGTCCCGCCACGAGCGCACCCTGAACCTGACCGCCCTCTACCGCGGGGTGACGCCGGTGTTCTTCGACAGCCAGAATGACGGGGTGGCCGCTGCGCACGATGCCGTCAATCTGCTGCGGGACAAAGGCTACCTGGTCTCCGGCGATCTGGTGGTCGTTACCCAGGGTGACGTGATGAGCACCATCGGCAGCACCAACACCACGCGTATCCTCACCGTCGAGTAAGCCTCGGTCTCTACCTGCCAGCGCTACGGCTGGCAGGTATTTTTTTGCCCAACGCCCGGCAGGCTACACCATCCAGCTCAGCAATAGCGTCGCAGCGATCACCGTCGACGCCCCACCGATACGCGTCGCAATCTGTGCAAACGGCATCAATCCCATGCGGTTTGAGGCCGAGAGAATGGCGACATCCCCCGTTCCGCCCAGCCCGCTGTGGCAGCTGGTAACGATGGCGGCTTCCACAGGATACATATTAAGACGTGAAGCGATAAAGAACCCGCTCAGCGCCATGGCAATGACAATGGAGCCGCACACCACGACGTAGCCAACGGAGAAGACCGAGACCACGCTCTCCAGCGGTACATACAGCATGCCCAGGCCGATCATCAGCGGCCACACCAGCGCGGCGGAGACGAACTTGTAGCAACTGTGCGCCCCCAGCTCCATCGCCGCCGGGATAACTTTTGTATATTTGCAGAATACCGCCGCCAGAATCATCAGAACCGGCCCCGGAATATGCACCACCTTCTCCAGCAGACCGCCGATGATGAAAAAGGCGCAAATCATCAGCAACCCGGCGCCCATGAGTTGAAAATCGGTGGGCTGCGTACTCTGATTCTGCGCAAAGACGCTATTATCTTCATGGCTGCGGATCAGCATCCCGTTGCCGGACAGCGCCGGGCGACGAGCGCCCATGCGGGCCAGAAAGCCGGCGCAGATAATGGCGAAGATGTTACCCACCACCGCCGCCGGCGCCAGTTGAGCCACGTAGGCATCTGGCGCCTGTCCGAGGATCGCCGAATAAGCCAGCGACAACGGCAGGATCCCTTCGCCGATGCCTCCGCCGATAATCGGCACAATGATAAAGAAGAAGGTGTGATACATACTGTAGCCGAATAAGCTGCCCACCAGCAGGCCGGTTACGATTGCCGCGCCGGTTCCGACCACCAACGGGACAAACATGCGCACCATCCCCTGGATCA
Organism: Klebsiella sp. JN_Kp127; assembly: GCF_040062505.1. Classification (NCBI taxonomy): domain Bacteria; kingdom Pseudomonadati; phylum Pseudomonadota; class Gammaproteobacteria; order Enterobacterales; family Enterobacteriaceae; genus Klebsiella; species Klebsiella sp. JN_Kp127. The sequence continues at coordinate 71,630 of NZ_JBEAHS010000031.1, read as the reverse complement.
GAATCGTGCGGTTCATGCCAAGGATACTGCCGACCACCAGGCAGGCGATGACGAAATAGAGGAGATTGGCCTCCTTCATCAGCAAATGCACGGTATCGAGCGTATGCGCTTCAAATACGCCAAAGTAGACCAGCACTGAGGGCGTCATCAGACACAAAATCGCCGGACCTCCAATATCTTTTAACACCGGCACCATGCGGCCAATTTTCGCCAGTGCGAACCCCAGGGTCATGATGACCGCCAGTCCGCCAATCATGTTTTTTGGCAACAACCCCGCGCCAGCGGAGAGCGCCACTATCGCGGCGATACCTATAAACAGCGTTAACGGCACGGCGCCGACTTCGATATTGGCGAAAAGTCGAGTCGCTTGCCCGTTCGGCAACGTTTTATCTATCGGGTGGTTGAGTGAATTATTTTTCATATTTTTACCTGAATAATAAGGAGGTCACGTAGGGTCAGGATGCAATATTAAAATCGCGCAGCACTATGAACTAAAAAGCACTAAACGCCGTATCAACTAAATACACCGAAACGGTAGCACAGGACTTTAAAACTAAAAACGACAACCGTATTAACGCTGCCGGCTTTGTGACTGAGCCATAAAGTTTATTTTAAGTAATTTAATTTATTATCGCGAAGCTAAAGTTATCGCCAGCTAAAATAATGAACTCTGTTAATACAACGCAATGATTTAATAATCTTTTCTCTATTTGTAAGTAAAGTAGCCAAGGCGAAATTATTTAAAGCCAGATGACTGTGATGGCTATCACCTTTTAAATATTAGGGGATCGTTAGATTGGCAGCACAACAACCCGATAATATATGTCAGGACATTTTATGCCTTCACTGCTCTTGCAATCTCTTTTCCCGTTGGTATTTATCATGCTGCTCGGATGGCTTAGCGGCAAACTCGGCTATACCCGCCGTGAGGACGCCTCCGTTCTTGCCACGGTGGTTATCCGCTTTGCCCTTCCTTTTCATCTTTTTATCGGCGCATTACATACCAGCCCGGATAAAATAAAAAACTTCACCTTTATGGCGGTGCTGGTTATTGGTCTGATGGGGTCGTATTTTCTTACGCTACTGATCTCGCGCTACGTTTTTCGTCATGATATTAAAACCAGCGCGATTCAGTCGCTGGTTTGCGCCTTCCCCGATATGGCCTACTTTGGCGCTCCCGTGCTGGCGGTGCTGATAGGTCCGGAGGGCTTTCTCGGGGTGCTTATCGGAAACCTGGTGACCAGCGTGTTGATGATCCCTCTGACCATCATCCTGATCCGCATGGGAGACCAGCCCGGAGACGCTGAGGCTCCCCAGCTCCACGCCGGGCAGTTGATCCTGCAAAACCTGCATAACGCCGTGCGAAATCCCATTGTCTGGATCCCCATTTCCGGGGTGCTGCTCAGCCTGGCCGGGATCCAGCTGCCGCCTCTGCTCAGCGTGCCCGTCGAAATGGTGGGTAAAATCGCCGGCGGTCTGTCACTGTTCGCCCTTGGGCTGCTGTTTTACGGTGAACGTCCGACGGTCAATATTCAAACCTGCACCAACATTAGTATTAAAAACCTGATCCAGCCGGCCATGATGGCGCTGGCCGGGCTGGCCTTTGGCCTCAGTCATACCCTGATGCAACAGGTTATTGTCATTGGTGCGACGCCTTCCGCTATCGCGGCGGGGATGTTTGCCCTGCGCAGCGATACCTATATTGAACCCGCCTCATCTTCTATTTTGCTGGGCACCGCCATCGGCGTAGTCACCGAAGGCGTCATGATTTATCTCATTTCGTAATCACAGAAATAAAACACCAAGACATCAGGCAATGTTTTAATTTGATATTCAGGAGTCATGTAATGTTAGCCACAGAAACCTTATACACCCCCTATAACGGTGCTGTCCTGCTGGAAAACCCGTTATTAAATAAAGGCCTCGCGTTTACGGAAAGCGAACGCGCAGCGTTTAATCTTCAGGGACTGTTACCGCACAATGTGGAAACCATTGAGGAACAAACCGAGCGCGCATGGGGTCAGTTTTGTCAGTTCAAAAAAAGCATTTCGCGCCATATTTATCTCAGAAATATTCAGGACACAAACGAGACGTTATTCTATAACCTGCTGCGCAGCCATATGAAAGAGACGCTGCCCATCATTTATACCCCGACGGTGGGTGAAGCGTGCGAACACTTTTCAGAAATATATCGCCGGGGACGCGGCCTGTTCATCTCCTGGCCCAACCGTCACCATATTGACGAGATGCTGCAGGGGTTTTCCCGCAACGATATCAAAGTCATCGTGGTAACCGATGGCGAGCGTATTCTGGGGCTGGGCGACCAGGGGATCGGCGGTATGGGGATCCCCATTGGCAAACTCTCGTTATATACCGCCTGCGGGGGCATTCACCCGGCATCAACGCTGCCCATTATGTTAGATGTCGGGACCAACAATCCGCAGCATCTTGAGGATCCGCTGTATATGGGCTGGCGACATCCGCGCATCAGCGATGAGCAGTACCTGGAGTTTATGGACATGTTTGTCCATGCCATTCAGCAGCGCTGGCCGAATGTCTTGCTCCAGTTTGAAGATTTTGCCCAAAAGAATGCCACGCGACTGCTCAACCGCTATCGACACCAGCTGTGCTGTTTTAACGATGATATTCAGGGAACCGCCGCCGTGACCTCGGGAACCCTGATCGCCGCCGCTGCCGCCGCCAGGACGTCGCTCCGCGACCAGCGGGTGGTTTTCCTTGGCGGCGGTTCGGCCGGATGCGGCATTGCGGAAAAAATCATTGCGCTGATGGTGGATGATGGGCTCTCAGAAACGGAAGCACGTCGCCGCATCTTTATGGTTGACCGCTTTGGTCTGCTGACTGATGAGATGCCTGATCTGCTCAATTTTCAGCGCGAGTTGGTCACCCCCCGAGCCAGTATCGCCCACTGGGATACCGAGGCGGCCCAGCTGTCGCTGATGGATGTCGTACGCAACGTCCACCCTACCGTGCTGATCGGCGTGTCAGGCCAGCCGGGGCTGTTTAGCGAAGAGATAGTGAAAGAGATGCATCGGCACTGCACGCGTCCGATTATTATGCCGCTCTCTAACCCCACCTCCCGAGCCGAGGCCCAGCCGAAGGATCTGCTGGAGTGGACCCGGGGTAGCGCGCTCATCGCCACCGGCAGCCCGTTCGACCCTGTCTTCTATGACGGCAAAACCTACGACATTGCCCAGTGCAACAACGCCTATATTTTCCCCGGTCTGGGGCTGGGGATCCTTGCCAGTAAAGCCGAGCGCGTCACCGAAGCAATGCTTATCACCTGCAGTAAAACGCTGGCCGCCCACTCGCCTCTGGCGACCCGCGAAACCGGCGGTTTACTGCCGCCGGTAGAAGAGATCGAGATGATCTCACGGGCTATTGCCGCAGAGGTCGCCCGCGCGGCTCAACTGGACGGCGTAGCGCCGCAGATTGATGAAGCGCAGCTGGCGGCGAATATCGATAAAACCTTCTGGCGAGCGCGCTACACCGCGTATAAACGTTCGTCATTGTGATCGCTCATCTCGCGGGAAGCCGGCTGGCTTCCCGCCACTCGGGGGAACCACCCATGTTCAATGTGCTGATTGTCGATGATGATCCTATGGTGGCCGAACTGAACCGGTTGTTTATCAGCCAGGTAGCTGATTTTCACTGCTGCGGAGTCGCGGCGACGATCGCCGATGCCAACGCGATGCTGAGCCATCTGGCGCCGATCGATCTGCTGCTGCTGGATGTCTATATGCAACAGGAGAGCGGCCTGGACCTGCTGCCGGCGCTTCGCGCTGATGGGCGGAATATTGATGTCATCATGATGACGTCCGCCGCCGATGCGCTCACCGTGCAGACGGCGCTGCGCTATGGCGTGGTTGATTACCTGATTAAACCGTTTCAGTTTCCGCGCTTTGAGGAAGCCCTGCGAACCTGGCGCAATAAACGCGATGCGAAGCAAGCGAAATCCTGCTACGCCCAGGCGGATATCGACACCCTGCTACGCCGCGGGGTTCAACAACAGGACGGCCCCCGCCGCTTGCCGAAAGGGCTGACGCCGCAAACGCTTCGACTGGTGTGCCGGTGGATAATCGCTCATCAGGCGCGAGATTTTTCAACCAATGAGCTGGCGGCGGCACTGCAGATCTCCAGAGTTTCATGCCGCAAATACCTGATATGGCTGGAGCAGATCAACGTGCTCTACACCAGCAATCACTACGGTATCACCGGCCGACCGGAGTATCGTTACCGGCTTGCGGCTGAGAACATGATGTTGCTGACGCAATATAGCCAGTGAGCCGGGAATGCCCACTGGCGCGCCTGCAGACTACTTCTTAGGGTACAGCTCTTTACGTTTGTAGGGCTCGATTTCACCCGGCTTGCGCGTCTTCAGCAGCTTCAGGATCCAGGTGTACTGCTCGGTGTGCGGCGTAACAAACACCTCCACCTCTTCGTTCATCCGCCGGGCGATCGTTGTATCGTCAGCGTCCAGCAGATCGTCCATCGGCGGGCGCACCAGCACCGTCAGGCGATGCGTTTTGCCATCGTAGACCGGGAACAGCGGAACGACGCGAGCGCGGCATACCTTCATTAAACGGCCAATCGCCGGCAGCGTGGCCTTATAGGTCGCGAAGAAATCCACAAACTCGCTGTGCTCGGCGCCGTGATCCTGATCGGGGAGATAGTAGCCCCAGTAACCCTGGCGCACCGACTGAATAAACGGTTTGATCCCGTCGTTGCGCGCGTGCATCCTTCCGCCAAAACGACGACGTACGGTATTCCACACGTAATCGAAGACCGGGTTACCCTGGTTGTGGAACATCGCCGCCATCTTCTGCCCGCCGGAGGCCATCAGCATCGCCGGGATATCCACGCCCCATGCGTGCGGGACGAGGAAAATCACCTTTTCATTATTGCGCTGCAGCTCGTCGATGATCGCTTTACCCTGCCAGTCGACGCGGGCGAGAATTTTCTGCGGATCGCGCAGGCCCAGCTCGGCCATCATCACCATCGCCTGCGGCGCCGAGGCGTACATGGCGTCGATGATCGCTTCCCGCTCATGCTCGCTTTTTTCCGGGAAGCAATACAGCAAATTAATCTGCGCCCGGCGGCGCGAGCTTTTCGCCAGACGCCCGACCAGACGACCGAGTTTGCCGAGAAGCGGATCGCGAAAGGAAGGCGGCGTCAGCGCAATACCGGCGAAGGCAAAGACCCCCAGCCAGGCGCCCCAGTAGCGCGGCAGTAAAAAAGATTTTTCAAACTTAGGGATAAACTCAATATTATTTTTTTTCGTTTCCATGCCCAATCCGCAGATCGACTGCTTAATCAAGATAATGGGATAGTGTAGCGAGACGTTGGGTATCCTACAAAATAAAAAGCCGGCGCCCTGGGGCACCGGCTTTCCACTGACCGGTGGTTAGTCAAACCGCAGCTGCGGAACGACCTCTTTGACCTGCGCCAGATAATCGGTACGGTCGGAACCGCTCAGCCCTTCAGTACGCGGCAATTTCGCCGTCAGCGGGTTGACCGCCTGCTGGTTGATCCACACTTCGTAGTGCAGGTGCGGCCCGGTTGAGCGTCCGGTATTCCCCGACAGCGCAATACGATCCCCGCGCTTCACTTTCTGCCCCGGCTTCACCAGCAGCTTACGCAGGTGCATGTAGCGAGTGGTATAGGTACGGCCGTGGCGGATGGCCACGTAAAACCCGGCGGCGCCGCTACGCTTGGCCACCACCACTTCGCCATCACCCACCGCCAGCACCGGCGTTCCCTGCGGCATCGCGAAATCGACGCCACGGTGCGGCGCGACGCGCCCGGTGACCGGGTTCAGACGACGCGGGTTAAAGTTAGAGGAGACGCGGAACTGACGCGCCGTCGGGAAGCGCATAAAGCCTTTCGCCAGCCCCGTCCCGTTGCGGTCGTAGAATTTTCCGTCTTCGGCACGGATGGCAAAGTAGTCCTTCCCGTCAGAACGCAGACGCACGCCAAGCAGCTGGCTTTGCTCGCGTTTGCCGTCAAGCATTTCGCGCGACATCAATACCGAGAACTCATCGCCTTTCTTCAGCTTACGGAAATCCATCTGCCACTGCATGGCCTTGATCACCGCGCTGATTTCCGTGCTGGTCAGCCCGGCATCGCGCGCGCTGGAGACAAAGCTGGCGCCGACGGTGCCTTTCAGCACGCTGTTGACCCAGTCGCCTTTCTGCAGCTCGCTGCTCATTTTAAAGCCGTTAGCCACGCGGGTGTAGGTGCGGGTTTCGCGGCGGGACATCTCCCAGGTCAGACTCTGCAGATCGCCGTCGGCGGTCAGGGTCCAGGAGAGCTGCTGGCCAATCTTCAGATTACGCAACTCTTTATCGGCGGAGGAGAGCTGGGCGATATCACCCATATCGATACCGTACTGGTTCAGGATGCTGCTGAGGGTATCGCCGGTCGACACTACGTATTCGTGCCCGCCGGCATCGCTATCGGCTTTTTCGTCGAGTTCATCCTGAGGAATGGCTTCTTCTTCCTGCGGGGCCTGGTCGATCGGCTCGGAGGCTTCCGGCAGCAGGGAGCGGATCTCGCTTTTTTCCAGTTCAATGGTTCTGACGATGGGGGCGGATTCCGGGTGGTAAATGTAGGGTCGCCAGACGGCGACCGCTAAGGTAAGAACGCTAAGCGACCCCAGCATGACGCGATGAGGTCGTGGCAGATTGTTAAATGCCTGAGTGACAGCGCGGGCTATCTGTTGCACGTATTCACTTCCTCGTTAATCTCCTTTCAGGCAGCTCGAATACTGATTCGCCAGCTGGGTGAGGAATTGCGGGTAACTCGCTTTACCCAGCTTAATTCCGCTACCCAGTGGATCCAGGGTCCCCATGCGCACAGACGTGCCCCGGGCAACAGCTTCGATAACCGCTGGCCTGAACTGTGGCTCAGCAAAAACGCAAGTGGCTTTCTGCTCAACCAGTTGTGTTCTGATTTCGTGTAAACGCTGCGCACCGGGCTGTATTTCAGGGTTGACGGTAAAATGCCCCAGCGAGGTCAAACCGTAGTGTTTTTCAAAGTAACCGTAGGCGTCATGAAAAACGAAATAGCCCTTTCCTTTCAGCGGTGCCAGCTCATTGCTAACCTGCTTGTCGGTCGCCGCCAGCGCGGCCTCGAACTGCTGCAGGTTGCTGTCGAGTTTGGCTCGACTCTGCGGCATAAGTTCCAATAATTTATCGTGGATTGCAACCGCCGAAAGCCGCGCTATCTCTGGGGATAACCACAGATGCATATTGTAGATACCGTGATGGTGATCGCCGTCACTTTTTTCCGCTGCGCCATGGTCATGACCATGATGATCGTCATCGTCGTCAGCGCCGGTCATCAGCAGCGGTTTGACCCCATCCAGCTCTGCGATAGTCACCTTTTTATTCGCCGCAATGCTTTGCGTCGACCTATCCATAAAGGCTTCCATTTCCGGACCGATCCACACCACTAAGTCTGCGTTCTGTAAGCGTTTTACATCGGAAGGACGGAGAGAATAATCATGCTCGGAGGCGCCATCGGGCAGCAGCACCTGGGTGTCGGTAACCCCATCGGCGATAGCCGCCGCGATAAAGCCCAGCGGTTTCATGGAAGTCACCACGGCGGCACTGGCCTGCGGTACCTGTGCGAACAAAAAAACAGCGCCAAGTCCAGCGCAAAGAAGCGTATTTTTATGTAACATAATGCGTCTAGTCATCGAAACGAGTGAGTGTGATGTGATATTATAACATTCACTAGCTTGTGCAACCCCTAAATGATTATGACAAACCTTGTAACGCTGGAAAATGTCTCGGTGGCCTTTGGCCAACGCCGCGTGCTGTCTGACATCTCGCTGGCTCTCACGCCAGGCAAAATATTGACCCTGCTGGGCCCCAACGGCGCCGGCAAATCGACGCTTGTGCGGGTGGTTCTGGGGCTGGTAGCACCGACAGAGGGTGTTATCAAGCGCGAAGAACGCCTGCGGATAGGCTATGTGCCGCAGAAACTGCATCTCGACGCCACGCTGCCGCTGACCGTCAGCCGCTTCCTGCGTTTGCGTCCGGGCACCCGCAAAGACGACATCCTGCCGGCGCTGAAGCGCGTGCAGGCCGGGCATCTGATCGACGCCCCGATGCAAAAACTTTCCGGCGGAGAAACCCAGCGCGTGCTGCTGGCTCGCGCCCTGCTCAATCGCCCGCAGCTACTGGTGCTGGATGAACCGACCCAGGGCGTCGACGTCAATGGCCAGGTTGCGCTCTACGATCTTATCGACCAGCTGCGCCATGAGCTGGACTGCGCGGTGCTGATGGTCTCCCACGACCTGCATCTGGTCATGGCCAAAACCGACGAGGTATTGTGCCTGAACCAGCATATCTGCTGCTCCGGCGCACCAGAGGTCGTCTCAATGCATCCGGAGTTTATCTCCATGTTCGGCCCACGCGGCGCGGAACAGCTGGGGATCTACCGCCATCACCATAATCACCGCCACGATCTTCAGGGGCGAATTGTACTGCGTCGGGGAAACAGCCGCTAATGATTGAACTTTTGTTACCTGGCTGGCTGGCCGGGATGATGCTGGCCTGCGCCGCCGGCCCGCTGGGCTCCTTTGTGGTCTGGCGCCGTATGTCCTATTTCGGCGACACGCTGGCGCATGCCTCGCTGCTCGGCGTCGCTTTCGGTTTACTGCTGAACGTCAATCCGTTTTATGCGGTGATCGCCGTCACCCTGCTGCTGGCCGGCGGGCTGGTATGGCTGGAAAAACGGCCGCATCTGGCGATCGATACCCTGCTGGGCATCATGGCGCACAGCGCGCTCTCCCTGGGGCTGGTGGTGGTCAGTCTGATGTCTAACGTCCGCGTCGATCTGATGGCGTACCTGTTCGGCGATCTGCTGGCGGTCACCCCGCAGGACCTGATCGCCATTGCCATGGGCGTGGTGATTGTGATTGGCATTCTGCTCTGGCAGTGGCGGAATCTGCTGGCGATGACCATCAGTCCGGACCTGGCGTTTGTCGATGGCGTGAAGCTGCAGCGGGTCAAGCTGCTGTTGATGCTGGTCACCGCCCTGACTATCGGCGTGGCGATGAAGTTCGTCGGGGCGCTGATCATCACTTCCCTGCTGATTATCCCGGCCGCCACCGCCCGCCGTTTTGCCCGCACGCCGGAGCAGATGGCCGCCGTGGCGGTGGGCGTGGGCATGCTGGCCGTCACCGGCGGGTTAACCTTCTCGGCTTTCTACGACACGCCGGCCGGTCCATCGGTGGTGCTGTGCGCCGCGGCGCTGTTTATTCTCAGCATGACGAAAAAAGCCGCCAGCTAAAAATGAAAAACCCGGTCGCGCTGCTGACCGGGTCTTCCGATGAACGACACATCCGTAGCGAACTACGGCATCTCCGGCGGCGTAATCCCGAAATGATTCCAGGCGCGCACCGTCGCCATTCTTCCCCGCGGCGTACGCTGCAGAAAACCCTGCTGAATTAAGTAGGGCTCCAGCACATCTTCAATGGTTTCCCGCTCTTCGCCAATCGCGGCGGCGAGGTTATCCAGCCCCACCGGTCCGCCGAAGAACTTATCTATCACCGCCAGCAGCAGCTTGCGGTCCATATAGTCGAACCCTTCCGCATCGACGTTGAGCATATCCAGCGCCTGGGCGGCAATGTCGGCGGAGATGGTGCCGTCGTGGCGCACTTCCGCGAAGTCACGCACCCTACGCAGCAGACGGTTGGCAATACGCGGCGTGCCGCGTGAACGGCGGGCCACTTCCAGCGCACCCTCGTCGCTCATCTCCAGCCCCATATGGCGGGCGCTGCGGCTGACAATATGCTGCAGATCGGGGATCTGATAGAACTCCAGACGCTGCACGATGCCAAAGCGGTCGCGCAGCGGCGAAGTCAATGAACCGGCCCGGGTGGTGGCGCCGATCAGGGTAAACGGCGGCAGGTCGATTTTAATCGAGCGCGCCGCCGGACCTTCGCCAATCATGATATCCAGCTGGTAATCTTCCATTGCCGGATAGAGCACCTCTTCCACCACCGGCGAGAGGCGATGGATCTCATCGATAAACAGCACATCATGCGGTTCAAGGTTGGTGAGCATCGCGGCGAGATCGCCCGCTTTCTCCAGCACCGGGCCGGAGGTGGTACGCAGATTCACCCCCATTTCATTGGCGACGATATTGGCCAGGGTGGTTTTCCCCAACCCTGGCGGGCCAAAAATCAGCAGGTGATCGAGGGCGTCGCCGCGCAGCTTCGCCGCCTGGATAAAAATCTCCATCTGCGAACGCACCTGCGGCTGGCCGACATACTCTGCCAGCAATTTTGGGCGGATGGCGCGGTCAGCGGCCTCTTCGAAGCCGCTGCTGTCTGCCGATACCAGCCGGTCTGCTTCAATCATCCCTTACCTCACAACGCGGCGCGCAGCGCTTCGCGGATTAGCGTTTCACTGTTGGCGTCCGGACGCGCGATCTTGCTGACCATCCGGCTGGCCTCCTGCGGTTTATAGCCCAGCGCGACCAGCGCGGCAACCGCTTCCTGCTCGGCATCGTCCGCCGTCGGGCCTGCCGGTGAGGTCAGTACCAGATCGGCGGCCGGGGTGAACAGATCGCCGTGCAGCCCTTTGAAGCGGTCTTTCATCTCAACGATCAGGCGTTCAGCGGTTTTTTTGCCAATCCCCGGCAGCTTCACCAGCGAGGCGACCTCTTCCCGCTCAACGGCGTTGACGAACTGCTGCGCCGACATGCCGGAGAGGATCGCCAGCGCCAGCTTTGGCCCTACGCCGTTGGTTTTGATCAGTTCTTTAAACAGGGTACGTTCCTGTTTGTTGTTAAACCCATACAGCAGCTGGGCATCTTCACGCACCACAAAGTGGGTGAAGACAATCGCCTCCTGCCCGGCCTCCGGCAGCTCATAGAAGCAGGTCATTGGCATGTGCACTTCATAGCCGACGCCCGCCGTTTCCAGCAACACCAGCGGGGGTTGTTTTTCGAGAATGATGCCTCTGAGTCTGCCTATCACGTGGGGCTCCTGCGTTATGGTCTAAGTATCTGGCGGTATCATAAAAAAAGGCTGGATAGATATCCAGCCTGATTTGCGATTATCGTAAGCGCCCTCGCGCCAGATTGAGCCGGGTCTCGCTGATCTGCGCGGCATTCTGGCTGACATGGCAATGGGTGATGGCGATCGCCAGCGCATCCGCCGCATCCGCCTGCGGATTGGCAGGCAGCTTGAGCAGGGTGCGCACCATGTGCTGGACCTGACTCTTTTCAGCGCTGCCGATGCCGACAACCGTCTGCTTAACCTGGCGGGCGGCATATTCAAACACCGGTAACGACTGATTGGTCGCCGCCACGATCGCCACCCCGCGCGCCTGCCCGAGCTTTAACGCCGAGTCGGCATTCTTGGCCATAAAGACCTGCTCAATGGCGAAAAAGTCAGGCTGGAACTGGGTGATGATCTCCGTCACTCCGGCGTAGATCAGCTTCAGCCGCGACGGCAAATCGTCCACTTTGGTGCGGATACAGCCGCTGCCAAGGTAGCTCAGCTGCCGGCCAACCTGACGGATCACGCCATAACCGGTAACGCGCGACCCCGGGTCAATGCCGAGAATAATAGCCATCACGCGCCTCCGGTTAACCGTGGATGCGACTGCATCACAGGGTGGCTGCGACCTCGTCGGAGATCTCGCCGTTATGGTACACTTCCTGCACGTCGTCGCAGTCTTCGAGCATATCGATCAGACGCAGCAGCTTCGGCGCCGTCTCGGCATCCATATCCGCTTTGGTGGACGGGATCATCGAGACTTCGGCAGCGTCGGCTTTCAGGCCAGCGGCTTCCAGCGCGTCGCGCACGGCGCCCATCTCTTCCCAGGCGGTGTAGACGTCGATCGCGCCGTCGTCATAGGTCACCACGTCTTCAGCGCCAGCTTCCAGCGCCGCTTCCATGATGGTGTCTTCATCGCCTTTCTCGAAGGAGATGACGCCTTTTTTGCTGAACAGGTAGGAGACGGAACCGTCGGTGCCGAGGTTACCACCGGTTTTAGTGAAGGCGTGACGCACTTCCGCAACGGTACGGTTACGGTTGTCGGACAGACATTCCACCATCACCGCGGTACCGCCAGGGCCATAGCCTTCATAAATGATGGTTTCCATGTTCGCGTCTTCATCGCCGCCGACGCCGCGCGCGATGGCGCGGTTCAGGGTGTCGCGGGTCATGTTGTTAGACAGCGCTTTATCCACCGCCGCACGCAGACGCGGGTTGGACGCCGGATCGCCGCCGCCCAGACGCGCTGCGGTAACCAGTTCGCGAATGATTTTCGTAAAGATTTTACCGCGCTTGGCATCCTGTGCCGCTTTGCGGTGTTTGGTGTTGGCCCATTTACTATGACCTGCCATAAAAAACTCTCCAAAAAGCGCGCCCTTTCAGGCGGCGTTAATTACAAATTCTTCAATCGCCTGCCGGTTGCTCCACGACTTGGTCAGCGCAGCGGCTTCCGTCGCGCTGACCCAGCGGTAGGCCAGATGTTCGGTAAAGGTAATTTCCCGCTCATGAGGCAGCGCAAGACAGAACCAAAATTCCGTATTACGCTCCACTCCCGGCGCATAGCGATGACGCAAATGAGAAAATATCTCGAACTCCACCGTGCGCTGACAGTCGATTAAGGTCAGTTGCTCGCAGGCAACGTCAATGGCGACCTCTTCCTTTACTTCACGCGCGGCGGCCTGCAGCGCGGTCTCTCCTGCTTCCAGGCTGCCGGTGACCGACTGCCAGAACGCGGGATCGTCGCGCCGCTGCAACATCAGCACCCGTTTGGTATCTTCGGCGTAAATCACCACCAGCACCGAAACGGGCAGCTTAAATGACATATTACTTGTTCTCCAGAGACGCTTTTGCCTCTTTCTCCACAACCTGAATACCCAGTTCACTGAGCGCCGCCGGATTGGCGAAGCTTGGCGCTTCGGTCATCAGGCAGGCGGCCGCGGTGGTTTTCGGGAAAGCGATAACGTCGCGGATGTTATCGGTGCCGGTCAGCAGCATGGTCAGACGGTCAAGACCGAACGCCAGGCCCGCATGCGGCGGGGTACCGTATTTCAGCGCATCGAGCAGGAAGCCGAATTTCTCACGCTGTTCCTGTTCGTTAATGCCCAGAATACCAAATACCGTCTGCTGCATGTCGCCGCGGTGGATACGCACCGAACCGCCGCCGACTTCATAACCGTTAATGACCATATCGTAGGCGTTGGCCACGGCCTCTTCCGGCGCAGCTTTCAGCTCGTCCGCCGTCATATCTTTCGGCGAGGTGAACGGATGGTGCATCGCCGTCAGGCCGCCTTCACCGTCATCTTCGAACATCGGGAAATCGATCACCCACAGCGGCGCCCATTTGCTCTCGTCAGTCAGGCTCAGATCTTTGCCCAGCTTCAGACGCAGCGCGCCCAGCGCGTCGGCCACCACTTTCTTGTTGTCGGCGCCGAAGAAGATCATGTCTCCGTCCTGCGCGCCGGTGCGGTCGAGGATCGCTTCCACGATTTCAGCGGTCAGGAACTTGGCCACCGGGCTGTTGATCCCGTCCATGCCTTTGGCACGTTCGGTCACTTTAATATAGGCCAGCCCTTTCGCGCCGTAGATCTTGACAAAGTTGCCGTATTCGTCGATCAGCTTGCGGGTCAGAGAAGCCCCGCCCGGCACGCGCAGCGCCGCCACGCGCCCTTTCGGATCGTTGGCCGGGCCGGCAAAGACCGCGAACTCCACTGATTTCAGCAGGTCGGCGACGTCCACCAGCTCCATCGGGTTACGCAGGTCCGGTTTATCGGAGCCGTAGCGACGTTCGGCTTCGGCGAAGGTCATGATCGGGAAGTCGCCCAGATCGACGCCTTTAATCTCCAGCCACAGCTGACGCACCATCGCTTCCATGATCTCACGCACCTGCGGCGCGGTCATAAAGGAGGTTTCCACGTCGATCTGGGTAAATTCAGGCTGACGGTCGGCACGCAGGTCTTCATCGCGGAAGCATTTGACGATCTGATAGTAGCGGTCGAAGCCGGACATCATCAGCAGCTGTTTGAACAGCTGCGGCGACTGCGGCAGCGCGTAGAATTTGCCTTTATGCACGCGGGAAGGCACGAGGTAATCGCGGGCGCCTTCCGGGGTGGCTTTGGTCAGCATCGGGGTTTCGATGTCGAGGAAGCCATGGTCATCCATAAAGCGGCGCACAAAGCTGGTGATTTTCGCGCGGGTTTTCAGACGCTGCGCCATTTCCGGACGACGCAGGTCGAGGTAGCGGTATTTCAGACGCGCTTCTTCGGTGTTGACGTGATTGGAGTCCAGCGGCAGCGATTCTGAGCGGTTAATGATCGTCAGATCGGAAGCCAGCACTTCGATAGCGCCGGTGGCCATGTCCGCGTTGATGTTTTTCTCTTCACGCGCGCGAACGGTGCCAGTGACCTGAATGCAGAACTCATTACGCAGTTCAGAGGCTAACTTCAACGCATCCGCACGATCCGGATCGAAAAACACCTGAACGATGCCTTCGCGGTCGCGCATATCGATAAAAATGAGGCTACCGAGATCGCGACGGCGGTTGACCCAACCACACAGAGTCACCTGCTGCCCAACGTGGGACTGTCGAAGCTGTCCGCAATATTCTGTACGCATGAGATATCCCTTAACTTAGCCGTCGGCGGATTGTCGTCTGCCCTGCAGGCGACGAGGTCGCAGCTTTAGCTGATGTCACAACTGAATGAAAAAAGGCGGCTATTATACTGGAAATTCTGTCGTTCGATAAGTCCGACGCACGATGTACGCTGCTTTGCTGCGCGCTTAACGTCCACACTCACATAAATTAACAAAATTTGTTACCCTTTTGCTGAAGCCGCAAAGGTATTGTAGCCGCCTGACAACAGATGAAGATACGGGGATACCATGTTAGAACTCAATGCGAAAAACACGGCGCTGGTGGTGATCGATCTGCAGGAAGGCATTTTGCCTTTTGCCGGCGGCCCACATCGGGCTGACGAGGTGGTGGCGCGCGCCGCCCGCCTGGCAGACAAGTGCCGACAACAGGGTTCGCCGGTCATCATGGTCCGCGTCGGCTGGTCGGCCGATTTCGCCGAAGCGCTGAAACAGCCTGTCGACGCGCAGGCCGGGGCGCATACGCTGCCTGAGAACTGGTGGACCTATCCGGCCACGCTGGGTAAGCAGGAGAGCGATATCGAAGTGACCAAACGCCAGTGGGGCGCGTTCTATGGCACCGACCTTGAGCTTCAGCTGCGTCGCCGCGGTATCGACACCATTATTCTCTGCGGCATCGCCACCAACATCGGCGTCGAATCTACCGCCCGCAACGCCTGGGAGCTGGGTTTTAACCTGGTCATTGCCGAAGATGCCTGCAGCGCCGCCTCCGCCGAGCAGCATCAGGGCAGCATGACGCATATTTTTCCGCGCATCGGCCGCGTGCGCAGCACCGAGGAGATCCTCGCCGCGTTATGATTTATATTGGGCTTCCCCAGTGGTCGCACCCGAAATGGGTGCGCCTTGGCATCACCAGCCTTGAAGAGTACGCCCGCCACTTCAATTGCGTCGAGGGCAACACCACCCTGTATGCGCTACCGAAGCCGGAGATTGTCGCCCGCTGGTACGAGCAGACCCACGATGACTTCCGCTTCTGCTTTAAATTCCCGGCGACTATCTCGCACCAGGCCGCCCTGCGCCACTGCGACGATTTAAGCCGTGAATTCTTCACCCGCCTGGCGCCGCTGGCCTCGCGCATCGGCCAGTACTGGCTGCAGCTGCCGGCGACCTTCGGCCCTCGCGATCTCCCGGCGCTATGGCATTTTCTCGACGCACTGCCGAAGGATTTCACCTACGGCGTCGAAGTTCGTCACCCCGAGTTCTTCG
This sequence comes from Klebsiella sp. JN_Kp127, assembly GCF_040062505.1. Classification (NCBI taxonomy): domain Bacteria; kingdom Pseudomonadati; phylum Pseudomonadota; class Gammaproteobacteria; order Enterobacterales; family Enterobacteriaceae; genus Klebsiella; species Klebsiella sp. JN_Kp127. The sequence continues at coordinate 55,741 of NZ_JBEAHS010000031.1, read as the reverse complement.
CCAAAGGGGAAGCGGAACAGCAGCTCAACCGCGGGCTGCACCAGCGCAGCGTCAACCGCGTGATCCTCGACAGCCGCCCGGTCCATAGCGCCGCGGCCACCAGTCCGGCGATGATCGACGCGCAACAAAAGAAACCGAAGGTGCCGGTGCATGCGGTGATGACCGCCCGGCAGCCAATGGTGCGCTTTATCGGCGGCGACGATATGGTCCATAACCGGGAACTGTTTCGCGTCTGGCTGCAGACGCTGCCGAAATGGCATCAGTCAGGGACGCCGTGGCTGTTTCTGCATACTCCCGATATTGCCTACGCGCCGACGCTGGTCGATACCCTGTGGGGCGATCTGCGCACCGCCCTGCCGGCGGCAGGAAATGCGCCGTCGATTCCGCAGCAATCTTCTCTTTTCTGATATCCTGCTATCATATCCGGAGCCATCTGCCAGAGTTAAAGGGAGTTTTCGTATGGTCAGCGCGCTGTATGCCGTTTTAGGTGCGTTATTGTTAGTGAAGTTCTCATTTGACGTGGTGCGTTTGCGCACCCAATACCATGTAGGCTACGGCGACGGCGGCTTCAGCGAGCTGCAGGTCGCCATCCGCGTTCACGGCAATGCCGTCGAATATGTGCCGATTGGCCTCATTTTACTGTTATTTATGGAGATGAACGGCGCCCAGACCTGGATGGTGCACGTTTGCGGCATTTTATTGATCGTCGGACGACTGATGCACTCCTGGGGTTTTCATCACCGCGTCTACCACTGGCGCCGCTCCGGCATGAGCGCCACCTGGTGCGCGTTGTTGCTGATGGTGCTGGCCAATCTCTGGTATATGCCCTGGGAGTTGGTTTTCTCCCTCCGTTAGCGCACAATACGCCGTTTTCGTTTTTTCGGGTTTAACGTTATGTCTCACCGCGATACGCTTTTTTCCGCGCCGATTGCCAGCCTCGGCGACTGGACCTTTGATGAACGGGTTGCTGAAGTCTTCCCCGATATGATCCAGCGTTCTGTGCCTGGCTACTCCAATATCATCTCGATGATCGGCATGCTGGCCGAGCGCTTCGTTCAGCCCCACACCCAGGTTTACGATCTTGGCTGTTCGCTGGGCGCCGCCACCCTCTCCGTGCGCCGCAATATTAGCCATCCGGGATGTCGCATTATCGCCATCGACAACTCCCCGGCGATGGTGGAGCGCTGCCGTCGCCATATTGACGCCTATAAAGCGCCGACGCCGGTCGAGGTGATTGAAGGGGATATCCGCGATGTGGCCATTGAAAACGCCTCGCTGGTGATCCTGAACTTTACCATTCAGTTCCTTGAGCCGGGCGATCGTCAGGCGATCCTGAATAAAGTCTATCAGGGGCTGAATCCCGGCGGCGCGCTGGTGCTCTCGGAGAAATTCAGCTTCGAAGACGCCCACGTCGGTGAGCTGCTGTTCAATATGCATCATGACTTTAAGCGCGCGAACGGCTACAGCGAGCTGGAGATTAGCCAGAAACGCAGCATGCTGGAAAACGTGATGCTGACCGACTCTGTGGAAACCCATAAAAAACGCCTGCGTCAGGCGGGGTTCGAACATGCTGAACTATGGTTCCAGTGCTTTAACTTTGGCTCGCTGGTGGCAGTAAAATCCGGGGAGCAGGCATGATCGACTTCAGTAACTTTTATCAGCTGATCGCCAAAAGCCCGCTGTCTCACTGGCTGGAGACGCTGCCTGCCCAGGTAGCCGCCTGGCAGCGCGAGGCCCTGCACGGCAAGTTTCGCGAATGGGAGCGCGCCGTTGAGTTTCTTCCGGAATTAACGCCCTGGCGTCTGGACCTCCTGCACAGCGTCACCGCCGAAAGCGAAACGCCGCTCAGCGAAGGTCATCAGCTGCGGGTAGAAAACCTGCTTAAAAACCTGATGCCATGGCGCAAAGGCCCTTATTCGCTGTACGGCATCAACATCGATACCGAATGGCGCTCCGACTGGAAATGGGAGCGCGTCCTGCCGCATCTGTCCGATCTTAGCGGACGGACCATCCTCGACGTGGGCTGCGGCAGCGGCTATCACATGTGGCGGATGATCGGCGCGGGCGCGCATCTGGCGGTCGGCATCGATCCCACCCAGCTGTTCCTGTGCCAGTTTGAAGCGGTGCGTAAGCTGCTTGGCAACGACCAGCGGGCGCATCTCCTGCCGCTGGGCATCGAGCAGCTCCCGGCGCTGGAGGCCTTTGACACCGTGTTCTCGATGGGCGTGCTCTACCATCGCCGCTCGCCGCTGGACCACCTGTGGCAGCTGAAAGATCAGCTGGCGCCGGGTGGCGAGCTGGTACTGGAGACGCTGGTGGTCGAAGGCGATGAAAATACGGTGCTGGTTCCGGGCGATCGCTATGCGCAGATGCGCAACGTCTATTTTATTCCCTCAGCGGCGGCCCTGAAAATGTGGCTGGAGAAGTGCGGGTTTATCGATGTGCGCATCGTCGACGCCTGCGTCACCTCGACGGAAGAGCAGCGGCGCACCGAATGGATGACCAGCGAATCGCTGGCCGATTTCCTCGACCCACAGGATCAGCGCAAAACCGTGGAAGGCTATCCGGCGCCGCTGCGCGCGGTGATTATCGCCACCAAACCGGAAACGCAGCAGTCGCTGGCGAAGAAAGCGAGATAAAAAAAGGCCCCTGTTTAATGGGCAGGGGCCTGGTACGGGCAATCATCATATTGGGCGACATGATGTGCAGCAAAAACCGTTTAACTTCTGTCAGCGGAAATTATCTTTTTCATCTCCGCCACCGCTGCGCCATTGACGGCGTAGCGTCTGTATTCGTCCGCATCAGGATCGGCTGACATCGAAACGCCTGGATGCCGAAAGCGCATTTCCGATGGCAACCACTGGCCTGCAGAGCTATGAACCTCTTTCACCCCCGCCTGCAGAAACAGCGGCAGGTTCGCGGCGCGCACTCCCGCACCGGCCATAATGATTGGAGTATCCCCTGCGGCAATAAGTTCCGTAATTAATGAAATACCTTTCTCCGCCGAGGATTGCTGACCGGAAGTCAGGATACGTTTAACCCCCAGCTCACCCAGCGTCTCCCAGGCCTGACGCGGGTCGGCGCACAGATCGAACGCGCGATGAAAGGTCACCGCCAGCGGCCCGGCCGCGGCCATTATTTTTTTCATCCGCGGGATATCGACCTGACCATCGGCATTCAGCACGCCGGTCACCAGCCCGGGAAAGCCGAGCTCCCGCACCATGCGGATATCGCCAAGCATCGCGGCGAACTCCTCTTCGGTGTAGCAGAAATCGCCGCCGCGCGGGCGGATAATCGGATGCACCGGGAGGGTAATCGCCTCGCGGACCGAGACCAGCACCCCGTAAGAGGGTGTTAGTCCCCCTTCCTGCGGCGCGGCGCAGAGTTCAATACGATCGGCGCCGGAGCGCTCAGCCTCCCGGGCGCACGCCACGCTGTAACAACATACTTCCAGTACCGCCATTGCTCACTCCCTGATCCAGACAACCTTCTCAGCATGTCATGATTTCACGCGGCGGACGCCGCGCGGCTTCACACTGTTATGTATCGGCTTGCTCGCTGGCGACGATTTGTTCAATAGACCATGGGTGAAATTTGACCGTCACGCTGCCGTCGGTGACCGCCAGGGTGGGATTCGGCAGACGCTCATGTTCCCCTTTCGGCGAGCTGGTTTTGACGACGATCCCCGGCTGGCTGAGTCCGTCATCGGCCAGCAGCGCCAGAGCGCGGGCATTTAAGGTAGCCGGATCGCCGGGCAGGACAATTTCGATATGCTCCCAGCCTTCATGGGGATAACGCTTTTCACCCGGCCACGGCAGCTCAACGATATGAAAGCGCCAGTGCGCCACGCAGACCGGCTCCGCCAGTTTAAACAAGCAGATAGGCCGACCGTTGATCATATTCTCCGACAGCAGGGTTCCGCACTGCGCCAACCCACTGCGCCAGCGCTCCGCGGTGGCGTTCTGATGACAGCGCAGGGAGATATGGTCGGCGTCGAGTCCGCCGATCTCCAGTCCCAGTCGCGCAGCGAAGCGCTGTAGCGCATCGGAAAATCGCGGGAGATCCGCCGTAATATCGGCCAGTTGTTCAATCTGCTGCCAGTTCGCCATGGGTTTGCTCGTCACTTATGTTCATCAATAATAAAAAGGCTAATCTACCGTGTTTTAGGCCGCGGACCAACCGCCACCCTGCCGCTGCGTGACCGACCGACGATGGATTGCCCATGCCGCCGCGCCGCGCGCGATGCTGACGGACGGGGACAAATGCAGTATACTCCCGCCCTAATTTGTCCACATTCCGGCGCCGCCTCCCTCGGGGGCTGGCGCATTACACGTAAGGTATTCCGGTGAATATTCAGGCTCTTCTCTCAGAAAAAGTCAGCCAGGCCCTGATCGCGGCAGGCGCGCCTGCCGATTGCGAACCTCAGGTCCGCCAGTCAGCAAAAGTTCAGTTCGGTGACTATCAGGCCAACGGCGTGATGGCTGTCGCCAAAAAACTGGGCATGGCGCCGCGACAACTTGCAGAGCAGGTACTGTCTCATCTTGACCTCAACGGCATTGCCAGCAAGGTTGAAATCGCCGGGCCGGGCTTTATCAATATTTTCCTCGACCCCGCGTTCCTGGCGGACAACGTCAACCGCGCGCTGCAGTCAGAACGCCTGGGCGTCGCCACGCCGCAGGTACAGACCATCGTCGTCGACTACTCGGCGCCAAACGTGGCGAAAGAGATGCACGTCGGCCATCTGCGTTCGACCATCATTGGCGATGCCTCGGTCCGTACCCTGGAGTTCCTGGGCCATAAGGTGATCCGCGCCAACCACGTCGGCGACTGGGGCACCCAGTTCGGCATGCTGATCGCGTATCTGGAAAAACAGCAGCAGGAAAACGCCGGCGAGATGGCCCTGGCCGACCTCGAAGGTTTTTATCGCGAAGCGAAAAAACACTACGACGAAGACGAAGCCTTCGCCGAGCGCGCGCGCAGCTACGTGGTTAAGCTGCAGGGCGGCGATGAGTACTTCCTGCAGATGTGGCGTAAGCTGGTGGACATCACCATGTCGCAGAACCAGATCACCTACGATCGCCTGAATGTGACGCTGACCCGCGATGACGTGATGGGCGAAAGCCTGTACAACCCGATGCTGCCGGGGATCGTCGCCGATCTGAAAGCCAAAGGGCTGGCCGTGGAGAGCGAAGGCGCCACCGTGGTGTTCCTTGATGAGTATAAAAACAAGGAAGGCGAACCGATGGGCGTCATCATCCAGAAAAAGGATGGCGGCTACCTCTATACCACTACCGATATCGCCTGTGCGAAGTATCGCTATGAAACACTGCACGCCGACCGCGTGCTCTACTACATCGACTCCCGTCAGCACCAGCACCTGATGCAGGCGTGGACCATCGTGCGTAAAGCAGGCTATGTGCCGGACTCCGTGCCGCTGGAACACCATATGTTCGGCATGATGCTGGGTAAAGACGGCAAGCCGTTTAAAACCCGCGCCGGCGGCACCGTGAAGCTGGCGGATCTGCTGGACGAAGCGCTGGAGCGCGCGCGTCGCCTGGTGGCCGAGAAGAACCCGGAGATGTCCGCTGATGAGCTGGAAAATCTGGCGAAAGTGGTGGGTATCGGCGCGGTGAAATACGCCGACCTGTCGAAAAACCGCACCACCGACTACGTTTTCGACTGGGATAATATGCTGGCGTTCGAAGGCAACACCGCGCCGTATATGCAGTATGCCTATACCCGCGTGCTCTCCGTGTTCCGCAAAGCCGGCATTGACGAAAACGCCCTCACCGACGCGCCGGTGGTGATTGCGGAAGATCGCGAAGCCCAGCTGGCCGCGCGCCTGTTGCAGTTTGAAGAGACCCTCTCCGTGGTCGCTCGCGAAGGGACGCCGCACGTGATGTGCGCCTACCTCTACGATCTGGCGGGCCTGTTCTCCGGTTTCTACGAGCACTGCCCGATCCTCAGCGCGGAAAGCGAAGCGACCCGCAACAGCCGCCTGAAGCTGGCGCTGCTGACGGCGAAAACCCTCAAGCTGGGCCTCGATACCCTCGGTATCGAAACCGTCGAGCGTATGTAAAACCAACCCGGCGAAAGCCGGGTTAGTTTTTTCAGGCGCCGCGCCTGCGGGGTCTCCTGCTCAGAAATACTTGCGCAGATACTCGGTCAGACAGAGGATCGCCATCGCCTGGCCGTAGGGCATCGAGGTGAGCGGGATCTGGCGATAGAAATCAAGGTCTGACCCCATTCCGGTGCCAAAGGAAGTCTGCAGCAGCTCCCCCTGCGGCGAAATATTCTGCACAATTCCGCGAATCGCTTTTTCAGCCACCCCGGCGTAGTGCTGCCCGACATATCGCTTGCGCACCGCTTTGAGTATGCCGTAGGCAAAGCCGGCGGTCGCCGAGGCCTCTGGATAAGAGTGCGGGTCGTCCAGCAGGGTATGCCACAGGCCGCTGTCGTCCTGACATTTCGCTAAGGCGGCAATTTGCGCGTTCAGCACCTCGGTCAGATAGCGCCGTACCGCATTCCCCTCCGGGAGATCCACTAACTCAAGAAAATCCGGGATCACCATAGTGAGCCAGCTGTTGCCCCGCGCCCAGCGCGCCCGGGCAAAATTATGCCGACCGTCATAGCTCCAGCCGTGAAACCACAGCCCGGTTTCCCGGTCCATCAGGTTCTGCACGTGGAGCAGGAACTGATAGGTCGCCTCCTCCACATACTGCGGACGGTGAAGCAGCTTGCCAATTTTGGCTAACGGCAACACGGTCATCATCAGGGTGTCATCCCACATTTGCTGGTGGTTTTCTTCCGCCAGGGTGATGTGCTGCATGCCGCCCTGCTCGGTACGAGGCATCTCATACATTGCCCACTCCGCCCAGCTCTCCAGCCACGGCAGATATGCCTTACATCCGGTCTCTTCAAAGCGATAGGCCAGGGTCAGGAACGGCGCCATGGTGTTGACGTTTTTGGTCGTTGCCCCCTCGGCGAAGCGGTCGGCAAACCAGCGGTCAATAATATCGCGCATCTCGAGATCGCCGGTTTGCTGATAATACTGATAGATGCCATACAGCCCGACGCCGTGGGTCCACTCCCAGCCGGCCCAGCCTTTGGTATCAATAACGCGCCCGTCATCCAGGCGCAGTAAAAATTGCCCGCTCTCATCCTTAATATTCACCAGGTTTTGCGTCACGTTGCGGATGAGCGCCTGCAGTTCGCTACGGGCGATAAAACGCTCAGGCTGACAGAGTAATGGGCTATGTTTGACCGGCCAAACTTTCATGTTGTTAACCTCGGGTATATGTCGAATTCAAAGCGCCGCCCTGGGTGAGCGCCGGGGCAGCAGGTTTATGACGATTCAGGTAGCCAATATTGTTATTTCCCCACAGGCAGTCGTAGGGCATCCCCGCCAGCATCTCGACGACCGCGCGGTGTTCCGCACTGGTCAGTTCCGGCTGGGCGTGACCGCTTTCGCGCATTCTTAGGGTTTCGCTGCGCAGGACGCTGTGGGTATGCAGATTGAGTTTGAAGCGCAGCGAAACGAGGAAGCCGCAGGCTAAGACCACCAGCGTGCCGACGCTGAGGATCAGCAAAATGGTATGGCTGACCCCTTCAGGCTGTATTTTTTGCCCGGAGACAAACCCCGACAGCTGCATGATGATGCCCACCAGCATCACCGCCCCCGCCTGCGAGGCTTTGCGGGTCAGCGTCATGATGCCGGCAAAAATCCCCTCCCGGCGCTGCCCGGTGATCGCTTCGTCGACGTCGGCAATATAGGTGTAGGTATTCCACGGTACGTAGTTAATCCCGCCGCGTCCCAGTCCGGCGACAGCAGAGATGAGCAGCAATAACGAATAGACGTCGCTCAGTCCGGCGTAATAGAGCAGCGCATAGGAGAGCGAGCTCAGGCCAAAGAGGACCACCACCATGCGGTACGACGGTGCGGGGCCAAAGCGAATGCACAGCGGGATCATGGCGATCACGGCGATAAACTGGAAAATCGCCATCGTCCCCAGCAGATTCGAGGCGACAGAGGCCTCCTGCATCAGAACAAAGACCACGTAATAGGTGAACACGGCATTGAAGACGTCCTGGGCGATATAGCCCCCCAGATACATGCCGAGGTGCTGGCGGAAAATTTTTATCCGCAGCGTGGAGCTCAGCTCAATCACCAGGCGATTGAGGCTCTGGGCGAGGGTTAAGTTCTGTTTTTCCGCTTCCGCCCGCAGCGCCGCCTCTGACCAGGCCTCACGCGGCCGCTCCCAGGTGAAACACCAGACGAAGGTCAGCATCACCGCGCACAGGACCGAGAACACCAGACTAGCATAAAAGAACGAGCTGGCATTGTCTTTGCCGAGCCAGGTAAGGAGGATCCCCGGCAGAAAGGAGGCTAAAATCGCCGACATTTGCGCCATTGAGATGCGCGCGCCGGAGAATTTGGTTTTCTGTTTAAAGTCATCGGTCATCTCCGGCACCAGCGTCTCGTAGGGCACCAGAATCATGGTGTAGACCATATCAAACAGCAGATAGGTGATCAGGTAGTACCAGAAGCCCATCTCGCCAACCCACATCGCCGAGTAGCTGAATACGCACGGGATGCCGAGCAGAATAAAGAATTTTCTGCGGCCGAAGCGCTTGCCGAGCCAGGTGGTGCCGAAGTTATCGGTGAGAAAGCCCATCAGCGGGCTCACCACCGCATCCAGTACGCGGGCGGAAGCGAATATCAGCGTGGCTTCTATCGGAGAGAGTCCGCAGAAGGTGGTGTAAAAGTAGAGCAGCCATGCGGCGGTTAGCGCCGTGGTGCCGGCGCCGAGGAAATCGCCCGCGCCGTAGGCCAGGTAGTTAGCCAGTCCAATCTTTCGTGTTTTCATCGCCGTGATCCTGTGTCTTTTTTTAAGAGAACGCCGACAATCTTTCCGGATTTGCCACCGGAAGGGAGTGGGTACCTGGCTACACTAAAAGCAGCGAAACGACGTTACCTTTGTGCTTTTGCCACGCAACCGCCGCCGGTGGCAAAATGACAAAGAGATGACGTCTTCACTTCACTCATTTATAAAACGGCATTTCTTTTAAATCAAAAGACAGGTTCATCATTGTGATCTGACCGGAAAAACACCGACTGGCGAAGAGGCTCGCAAATCCCGGGATCGGCCCTTGCGCAGCCGGGTAAACAGGAGTAAAGAAAGAAGGAAAGAAAGGGTTATTCCGCGTATCTCAAGGAGGCCAGATGCCTTATTCACATCTGCTGGTTGCCGTCGCGCCAACGCCGGAGAGTCAGGTATTAATTAAAAAAGCGGTGTCGATTGCCCGGCCCGTGAACGCGAAAGTGAGCTTTATCACCCTCGCCACGGATCCGGAGCTGTATAACCAGTTCGCTGCGCCGATGATGGAAAATCTGCGCGAGGTGATGCAGGAAGAGACGCGTGATTTTCTCAACGAGCTGGCGCGTCACGCGGACTACCCGATAGAGAAAATGACCATCGCCTGCGGCGAACTGGGCCATCATATTAAGGACTTCTGCCGGTCGCACCAGGTCGATCTGGTGATCTGCGGCAATCATAACCATTCCCTTTTTTCGCGCGCCACCTGCTCGGCGAAAAATATCGTCGGCAGCTGCGGCGTCGATGTCCTGTTGGTTTCCCTTGAAAAGGGCTAACGCCGGTTAGCCCTTTTCCTGAACTAGGCCAGTTTAGGGAACGTGGCTATCTTCCCCCGCAGGCGGCTCTCCTCACTGCGCGGTGAAATATGCTGCAGATCGTCGACAAAGCGCGCCTGCCAGTTATGAATATCATTTTCTCTGATCACGTCCAGCATCGCAGAATGACGGGCAATACGTTCCGCCAGCGGCATGCTAAGGGCGCGATCCAGCGCGGCGGCAACCTCGTCGCGATCGTAGGGGTTGACGATCAGGGCGCTGGTCAGCTCCTGCGCCGCGCCGGCAAACTGCGACAGGACCAGTACGCCAGGGTTATCCGGATCCTGCGCCGCCACGTATTCCTTCGCCACCAGGTTCATACCATCGCGCAGGGGCGTCACCAGGCCGACGTCAGAGTAGCGGAAGACCTTCATCAGCAGCTTACGGTCAAAATGCTGGTTCAGGTAGTAGAGCGGGGTCCAGCCAAGCTGGCCAAACTGGCCATTGATGCGCCCGGATGCAGTTTCCAGCTGGTGGCGGATATCCTGATAGGCCTGCACATCGCCGCGGGAGGTCGGTGCGATCTGGGTATAACGGATCTTACCGTGATGCTGAGGATACTTCTCGAGCAGCGTCTCATAGGCGAGGAACCGCTCCGGCAACCCTTTCGAGTAGTCAAGCCGCTCCACCGAGAAGATATTCTTCACGTTTTTGAGCTCGTTTTTCAGCTGGACCAGCTTCGGCGGCAGCGGACCTTTGGCGTTGCGCGTAATCTCGTCCGGATCGATCCCTATCGGATAAACCTCAGTGCTGAACGCCTTACCCCACGCCTGATAGCGTTTGTCTCCGAGGTCGGAGAGTCGGGTCTGCATGGCAATGCTGTCAAGAAACGCGGTTCTGTCGCTTTCAGTCTGGAAGCCCAACAGGTCGTAATCGCACAGTTGCTCCAGCAGCTCAGCGTGCGGCGGTAGCGCGTTAAAAATCTCCGGCGTCGGGAACGGAATATGCAAAAAGAAGCCGATCCGGTTGTTGACCCCACGCTTGCGCAGTTCGCTGGCGAAGGGCAGCAGATGGTAATCATGGATCCACAGCGTATCGTCTGGCTCGATCAGCGGCAGAAGCTTGTCCGCCAGCATGGCGTTAACTCGCTGATATCCCTCCCAGGCTTCGCGCTGGAAGCTGACCAGATCAAGACGATAGTGGAAGGCCGGCCACAGCACGGCATTAGAGAACTGGTTGTAGTATTCATCATGGTCACGTTCATTAAGGTTGAACGACGCCCATGAAATATTTCCGCGGGAGACCTGCTTCAGCGGTTGCTGGTCATCGCCAATTTCGCCGCTCCAGCCAAACCACAGACCCCCTGCCGCTTTCAGTGCCCCCAGGATGCCGACGGCCAGACCGCCAGCGCTCGATTTTTTATCGTCCGGTAAGGCGATACGGTTAGAGACTACGACTAAACGACTCATGGTCATCCCTCCTTTCGGTTTGCGCGTCATACGCCAGATGTTGCAACCACGTCCTTACGGCGGCGGCATCCGCCAACCGCCAGTGCGCCTGGGTTTCCCCGGCGCCCACTTTTATCGACATTCCCTGCAGTTGATTAACCACGCTGAATCCCGCTTCGTCGGTCAAATCATCGCCGACAAAAACCGGTTCGCGACCGGCAAACGGCGCTTCCTGCATGAAGGCGGTGATCGCCTCCCCTTTGTTGACACCGCGGGGTTTAATCTCCACTACGCACTTGCCAAGCTGTAGCGCCAGCAGCGGGTAGCGCTGAACGATGCGCTGCGCCAGCTCCAGCACCGCGCTCTGCTGCTGCGGCGCCTGGCGGTAGTGGAGCGCGAAAGCCATCTCTTTACTCTCCAGCTCGCACCCGGGGAGCGCCTGCAACGCCGAGGTCAGCTCAGCCGCGATTTCATCGCGCAGAGCCGACGGCAGAGAGACAATATAGGTTTTACCATTGATATCACGGCGTTCAGCCCCGTGAACACCGGCCAGCGGTAGCCGCCAGGGATGGGTTAGCGCGTCAAGTTCAGACATTGAGCGCCCTGAAATCAATGCCACCGCCCCGCCCTGCTGCCGGGCCAGCGCGTTGAGCGCCTGCAGCGTGTTGTCGGGTATCACCACCTGATCGGGGTGCGGCTGGATATCGGCAAGAGTACCGTCGAGGTCAAAGAAAAAAGCGTAGTTTCCGGTTAGCGCAGGCGGTACAGATATCTGGTTATCCACCCTGTTTCCTCCTTATCATGGCCAGCCGAAGCTGGTTGTTAATTATATGTTAGCCATGTAAGTATAGACAGTGTGACCAACCTCGCCATTTTTGATAGTTACCGCCAGCGAAACGGGCGCTGGCGGTAATTACTCTGTAGACTTAAAAGTTATGCCTGAAATCAGGCCGCACGTTTGGCTTTTTGTTTGTAGCGGTCAAAAATTACCGCCGCCAGCAGGATGACCCCGCGCACGACGTATTGTGAGAACGGCGAGATGTTCAACAGGTTCATCGCGTTCTCCACGGTCCCGAGGATCAGGATCCCGGCCACCACGTAGGAGATCTTGCCGATCCCGCCCTTCAGCGATACCCCGCCCAGCACACAGGCCGAAATAACAATCAGCTCATAGCCAATCGAGGTCATCGGCTGGCCGCTGGTCATCCGCGACGCCAGAATGATCCCCGCCGCGGCCGATACCAGGCCGGAGAGCACAAAGATAATAATCTTGGTGCGCACCACCGGAACACCGGCCAGACGCGCCGCCTCTTCATTGCCGCCTATAGCCAGCGTATTACGGCCAAAGGTGGTTTTGTTTAGTAATAATCCGAAAACCACCAGGCAGGCGACCGTCAGCCAGATCGGCGCCGGCAGACCAAACCAGTTGGCGTAACCGAGGGTGAAGAAGCGTTCATCTTCGATCCCTACCGCTTTACCGTCGGAGATAATGTAGGCCAGACCGCGGACAATCTGCATAGTGGCCAGCGTGGTGATCAGGGCGTTGATCTTCAGGCGGGCAATGACAAAGCCGTTGACCAGGCCACTGATCGCCCCCAGCAGCAGACCGGCGGCAATCCCCAGCCACAGGCTTTCGCTCAGGTTAATCACCACCGCGGTAGTGACCCCGGCACAGGCGATAACCGACGCCACCGACAGGTCGAAATCGCCGGAGGCCAGGCAGAAGAGCATACCGCAGGCCACCATCCCGGACATCGAGATCGCCAGCCCCAGCCCCTTCATATTGACGAATGAGGCAAAGTTAGGCACAAAAATTACGCAGCCGATAAACAGCACCGCAAACACCACCAGCATGCCAAACTGATCCCAGATACGGGCAAAGCTAAAGGCAGAGCGGGTAGCGCCGGACGTAGTCACTGATGACATCATTTACTCCTTACTCAGGCGACAGCCTGACTCACTTTTGGCATCGCAAGGCTTAACGCCTGCTGTTCATTGGCTTCTTCATGCAGCAGTTCGCCGGCGACTTGCCCTTCACGCATCACCACGATGCGGTCGGCGACGCCCAGCACTTCCGGCAGGTCGCTGGAGGCAAATACCACGGCGACACCGGAGGCGGCGAGGCCATATATCACGTTGTAAATTTCATGTTTGGCGCCGACATCGATACCGCGGGTGGGCTCATCGAGCAGGATCACCTTCATCTCTTCCGACAGCCAGCGGCCCAGGATCGCTTTCTGCTGGTTGCCGCCAGACAGGTTCATGATCAGCTGTTCCGGGCCCGGCGTTTTAATGTTCAGCGACTGGATATGCTGATCGGCGTTGTCCGCCTCCCAGGCGTTGTTGATCAGGCACCCGGCGTGGATATGCTTGCGCCGGGCGCTGATATTGATGTTGTCGCGCACGGAGTGAACCGGAATAATCCCCTCCGCTTTCCGATCTTCCGGGCACAGCATCATCCCGGCCTGGATGGCCTGGGCCGGTTTGCGTATGTCGACGGGCTGGCCATCGATATACACCTGACCGCCGGTGATCCGCGTCCCGCCGAACAGACCTTTCATCAGTTCGCTGCGCCCGGCGCCCACCAGCCCAAACAGGCCGACGATTTCGCCACTGCGCACCGAGAGGCTGACCGGCGTGCGTACGCCCGGGGCCTTCACCTCCTCCAGACGCAGCCGCTCTTCGCCGTAGGGGCGAGGTTTCCAGCCGTAAATATCCCCCAGATTGCGTCCCACCATGGCCTGAACCAGCGCGTCGTGGCTGACGCTCGGCATATCGTCAAAAGTGCAGACGTAGCGGCCATCTTTAAAGACGGTGATGGCATCGCTGAGGGCAAAAATTTCTTCCATCCGGTGTGAAACATAGATGATGACGCGCCCCTCCTCCCGTAGCTCGCGGATAACGCGAAACAGGTTGTCGATCTCCCGGGCGGAGAGCGAACTGGTCGGTTCATCGAAGGCGATAATTTTGGCGTTACGCGCCAGCGCTTTGGCAATCTCCACCATCTGCCACTGGCCAATGGAGAGATACTTCAGCGGCGTCTCCGGGTCGATATCCAGCCCCAGATGCTCAAGCTGCAGGCGGGCCTCGTAGTTGAGCAGCGAGCGGTTGACGATGCCGCCTCTGTGCGGCAGCTGGCCAAGATAGATATTTTCGGCGACGGTCATCTCCGGGATCAGATGCAGTTCCTGATAGATAATCGCCACGCCGGCGTTGAGCGCCGCCATCGTATTGGTGAACGCCATCTGCTGACCGCCGATCTGCAGGTGGCCCGCGGTGGGGATGTAGTTACCGCTGAGGATTTTCAGCAGCGTCGATTTGCCTGCGCCATTTTCGCCCATCAGCGCGTGGATCTGTCCTGGGTAGCAGTCAAAACTGATATCGGACAAGGCCTTTACGCCAGGGAACGTCATGGTGATGCCGCGAAATGAGAGATAAGGGGTAGACTGTTGCATAACGACTCCGCTCTTCTGCACTCAGCCCCCGCCGCGGCGGGGGCCAGTTCAACCGGGCTGTTACAGCCCTTTTTTCGCCAGCTCTTCTTTGAAGTTATCGCGGGTAATCAGCACCACATCGGTCACCGCAGTGAACTTCGGCGGCTCAACGCCCTTGGTGACCCAGTTGTAGAGCATTTCGCTGGTTTTATAGCCATGAATATCCGGGCTTGGCAGCAGGGAGCCATAGAAACCGGTCGGCTGCGCCTTCGACAGTTCGTTGACGGCATCCACGCCGTTGATGCCAATGCCAATCACATCCGGCGCTTTAAAGCCCTGGCCTTCAGTGGCACGCACGCCGCCGAGCACGGTGTTGTCGTTCATCCCAACGATCAGCCAGTGTTTAACCTGCGGGTGCTGGACCAGCATCGAGTTACCGGCGTCAAACGCCCCCGGGATATCGTTAGATTTTGTCGGAACGCGGTAGATTTGCGCTTCCGGGAAACCGGCCGCCTTCAGGGCATCGATGGAGCCAGTGGTACGACGGCGGGCGGTGTCCAGCTCATCGGCGGTGATGGCCATCACCGCGGTGTCTTTAACATCCCAGCCGCGTTTCTGCATCTCTTTATACAGCTCCTGCCCCTGGCGGGCGCCGATTTCGCTGGCCGCCATCATCACCAGCGGCACGCTCTCCATCGGTTTACCTTTGGCGTTGACGAACTGGTCATCGACGGTAATCACCTTCATGTCATAGCCGCGCGCCTTAGCGACAATCGCCGAGCCGAGCTTAGGATCGGGGGTACAGATGACAAAGCCCTTCGCGCCGCTGGCCGCCAGGCTATCGATGGCGTTCAGGGTTTTCTCACCATCCGGCACCGCAATTTTAATGACGTCAAAGCCTAAATCTTTTCCTGCTTTATCAGCAAATTTCCACTCGGTCTGGAACCATGGCTCTTCCGGCTGTTTCACCAGAAAACCCAATTTCAGGTTTTCCGCCATAGCTGATTGTGACATAACCGCTGCGAGACCAATGGCCGCCAGCGCTTTAGTAAATTTGTGCATGGTAAACTCCAGCTTTAATTCGCTTTCATGTAGGGAAAAATCGGAATTAACTTTTTTATCAGCATCAAAACAAGGCATTAGAAAAATCACATTCCCTACTGCCGTTGTTAGAGTAGTAATACCCGGAAATTATTTCTCCATACGAGAGCATTATCACATCGCGGAATTACAGTAATTGCGTACATAGATTTAGCAAAAAAAGACATAAAAAAAGACATAATTGTCATACAATTTAACCGGCGAATAGCAGGATCATCTATACCACCAGCAGGGTTATCCCTGTGATGTCAGAGGGTGTTTAACAGAGGGTTACGGCACTGTTATATCCAGCGGCTAACGGGGTCGCAGCGGCGGTCAACTGCCTGCCGGCGCTGAAGATCAGCAGACGCGCGTCGCCAGTCCGGTATCGGCCGTTTTATATCGCGATAAAACGGATCTTTTGCGTAATTTATTCCGAATTGATAAAAGATATTCCGGATACATAAAAAAGCCTGCAACAAAAAATAAAAATAATTATCATCACCATGAAACATTGCTCTCTGAAATAACTTATAGCTTTGCGTTATACGACGAATCTCGTAGTCAAATACCTATAACTTATACCTGGCACACCGCGCTAGCGCCCCGGTCTACGCCGCCAATCTCCAGCCAGTCGTCATTCAGGAATAATCGTGTAACAAAACGTAAATTATCCATCTTGAGAGTTTTCTTAATTCCATTCAGCGAGTATTCTAAAATTGTCGGCAAGAGGAAAAATTACCCGACTCATACGGAATGTGTAGAGTTTTATTATTCTGCAACAGTGCAGCGCGCCACTCTTTTATCCTGTTGTTTACCGCAGGAACCGCTGACGCGCACCAGTAACCCCTTCCCGGTTAATAAGGATATTTTTATGGCAGTTCCAGGAATGGCACAAAAGCTAAACACCCAGATGAACCTTGAGTTCCACGCCTCTAACGTTTACCTGAACTTAAGCGAGTGGTGCGCCCGGCATCGCTTCGACGGCGCCGCGACATTTTTGCGCAACCGCGCGCAATGCAGCATCACCCTCACCATGCGCGTCTTTGACTATCTGAAAAAAGCCGGCAGCTGGCCGATAGTGAATCCCGACCGCGCCTGTAATCCCGAATGTACCTCGCTGGAAGATCTCTTTACCCAAACCCTGGTCGATTACCGCCAGCGTAGCAGTATGCTGAGCGGTCTCGCCGAGGAAGCCAAAGCGCAGAGCGATGACAACACCTGGCGTTTTCTGACCCGGCTGGCGGAAGAGCAGCAGCAGGATGGGCTGCTGCTGCAAAGCGTGCTCGAGGAAATTCGCAATGCCGACAAAGCCGGGATCGGTATGGAACAGACCGATCGCCGTCTGATGGCCCTCGTCGGAGCGTCACAGAAACCCCATTAATCAGAGGTGTCGGGCCTTTCTCGGCCGATCAGGGGGGAGCGCGTTCGCGCTGCCCCGCCCTGTTTATTAATCCGTTATCGCTATACTCCCCTGCCATTTATTCCTCAAAAGAATAAAAAAGTTTTAACTCGATCCCATTCCCTCGTCACCGTTACCCCTTTGGGGGGATTAGTGAGCGCGGTCACTTTTTGTTGAGCCACAAAGAAATATAAAAACAGTGTTTCAAAAATATAAAACACGAGGTTTATTTTTTATGGCTCGATACACGGCTTCAGCCTCTGAAGGGCTGCAGGGAAGACCGATCTTGTTACGCCATCAGTTAGCCTACGGCGGCGGTAATCTGTTAGGGAGTGGCGCACTGGCGATAAGCGGGGCATGGCTACTCTATTTTTATACGACCTTTTGCGGCCTGACGCTGATCGAGGCCTCATTTATCTTCTCCGTCGCCAGCATCATCGACGCCATCAGCAACCCGCTGATGGGCTATCTGACGGATAATTTTGGCAAAACGCGGTTAGGCAAGCGCTTTGGCCGTCGGCGCTTCTTTTTGCTGATCGGCATTCCGCTGATGCTGTTCTACCCGCTGTTGTGGGTAGAGGGCCTGAGTTTCTGGTACTACCTGTGCACCTACGTGGTGTTTGAGATCATCTACACCTCCATCATGGTGCCCTATGAAACGCTGGCGACAGAGATGACCGATGATTTCTCGCTACGCTCAAAGCTCACCGGCTATAAAGCCATCTTCGGCAAGCTGGCCAACTTCCTCGCCGCGTTTATTCCCGGACAGTTCATTCTGCTGTACGGCAAAGATTCCGCCACCCCTTTCTTCCTCACCGGCCTGACCTACGGCGCGATCCTGATCGTCGCGATTACCTGTCTGTGGCTGTGCAGCTGGGAGCGCGAGCGTGCGGAAGCCGTGGATACCAGCGCGAAAAAGGGGCTGCTGAGCACCCTGCTGTCGCTGGCGAAAGACATGCGTTCCACCTTTTATCTGCGCGTGTTCCGCAAACATCTCGGTATGTACCTGTGCGGGTTTGGCGCGGAATGGCTGTTTGCCTCCATCTTCACCTATTTCGTGATATTCGTTCTGCAGCACGATCCGGCAATGGTAGCCGGGCTGAACAGCCTGAACTCGATTCTGCAGCTGATCTCCACCGCGCTGTTTATCGGCATGTGTGTGAAAAAGGGCTTCAGCAAACCCTATATCCTCGCGCTGGGGATCGTGATTTTCGCAGTCCTGCTGTATACCTCGCTGTGGTTCTTCCATCTGCCGTCAGGCCTGGCGACCGTGCTGATGTTCGGTATTACCGTGCTGTTCGGCCTGGGGACCGGCGGGGTTTACTATATTCCCTGGACCGTTTACACCTTCCTCGCCGATGTCGACGAGATCTACACCGGACGCCGCCGGGAAGGGATCTATGCCGGCGCCATGACCTTCTCAGGGAAAATTCTGCGCTCGATTGTGGTGTTTTCGATGGGGACCATCCTGAGCTTTTACGGTTTCCAGTCAAAAGCGCACAGCCAACCGGAAAGCGCCGTGACCGCCATCGCGGTGGTATTCTGCGTCGGTGTCGTCGCCTTAGCCCTGGCCGCCATCGTCTTCAGTAAGCAGATGAAACTGGACCGTAAAGCCCATCTGGTGGTCCTGCAGGAAGTCGCGCGGATTAAAGCGGGCGGTAAAATCAGTGATATTGCGCCGGAGGTGCGGGCAATCGTTGAGGATCTGGTTGGCCATCGCTACGAAGAGTGCTGGGGCAACAGCAAATTGTTTAAAACCGCTGAGGCTGCGCCAACGCAGACCGTGGTTTCCCATTAAAGGAAAAGGCCCCGTCGGTCACCCGCGGGGCCGGTTATTAATGCGTTTCTTCCTGCGGGGTAAACTTCAGCTCAATCAGGGCAATCGCTTTTTGCACCGCGCGAAGCGTCACCGGATCGGCAGAGACCGGGTGGCTGGCGAAGTCGATGGCTTTCAGCTGACTGGTCATTTTTTCACGCACTTCCACCGGCGCGATGACGTCAATCACGTCGAGGATCTGCTTGATAACCAGCTGGCAGGCAACCACATCGGAAACCAGCTCGTCGTGTTCGGTAAGATGTTGAGACATTAATTACTCCTTTTTTCAGGAGCGTAATAGTACCCTAAATCGTTAACGATAATAAAACCTGCCGTGGCAGGTTTTTTTCGCCACCCGAGTGGCTGGCGGCACCTTTGCTGCCGCTTTGCCGAGGATCCCCTTAATGGCAGCGACAACATGAATACCGCGATCTCTTCCGGGAACGAACGTGCTTTTTCAGCTCCGGCGCTGCTGGTGGCTGGCGCCTTTTTTATGGAGTTTCTCGACGGGACGGTGATCGCTACCGCCCTGCCCGACATGGCGAGAGATTTTGGCGTTACCGCCGTCGAGCTGAATATCGGCATCAGCGCCTATCTGATTACCCTCGCGGTGCTGATCCCCGCCAGCGGCTGGATCGCCGATCGCTTCGGCGCCCGGGCTATCTTCACCCTCGCCCTGGCCATTTTTACCCTTGCTTCGATCTTTTGCGGCCTCTCCAGCGAGATGCATATCTTTGTCGCCATGCGTATCCTGCAGGGGATCGGCGGCGCGCTGATGGTCCCCGTCGGTCGTCTGGCGGTACTGCGCACCACGCCGAAACACCTGCTGATAAAGGCCATCGCCACCCTCACCTGGCCGGCGCTGGTGGCCCCTATTATCGGCCCGCCTTTGGGAGGCTTTATTACCCGCTACGCCAGCTGGCACTGGATCTTCTTTATCAATGTCCCGCTGGGCGTCGCGGCGATTATCCTGTCGCTGCGCATCATTCCTGATATCCGCGAAGCAGAGCGGCGCGCCTTTGATATGACAGGGTTTATCACGACCGCGGTGGCGATGGTCAGCCTGGTCACGGCGATGGAACGGCTCGGCGATCGTCAGCCGCAGATCTGGCCGACGCTGGCCCTCGCCGCGCTTGGCTTCGGCTGTCTGGCGTATGCTATCCGCCACTTCCGCCGGGCGACAGCGCCTATGGTTCGTCTGACGGCGTTGCAGGTGCCGACGTTCCGCGTGACGATGTACGGCGGCTCGCTGTTCCGGGCCTCCATCAGCGCGGTCCCCTTTCTCCTGCCGCTGCTGTTTCAGGTGGGGTTCGGCATGGATCCCTTTCACTCCGGTCTGCTGGTGCTGGCGGTATTTGTCGGCAATTTAACGATTAAACCCGCCACCACGCCGCTGATCCGCTGGCTGGGTTTTCGTCGCCTGCTGTTGATCAACGGCGCGCTGAACGTCTGTTCGCTGCTGGCCTGCGCGCTGCTCACGCCGCAAACTCCGGTCTGGGCGATCATGCTGATCCTTTATCTCGGCGGGGTGTTTCGCTCAGTCCAGTTCACGGGCGTGAGCACGCTGGCCTTTGCCGATGTCCCCGCCGCGCAGATGAGCGATGCCAATACTCTGTTCAGTACCGCGTCGCAGCTGGCGGTGGGGCTGGGGATCACGCTTGGGGCAATCGGCATTCGCCTGGGTGAACAGGTCGGCGACTGGCTGCACCTTTCCGCCGTACCGGGGATCAGCTTTCGCCTGGCGTTTGTGTTTATCGCGGTGATTTGTCTGGTGGGGATGATCGACAGCCTGCATCTGGCCAAAACGGCAGGCAGCAGCGTGTCGGCGAAGAAATCGTAGAGGATGGAAGGGCCAGCGGCGCTGGCCCTGATAACGATTACCCGACGATCTGGCGGACAAACGCTTCGATCGCTTTATCCTGGCAGTTTTCGAAGAAGCACTGCTGGAAGCGAGGGCCAGAGACGGCGGTTTTCACCAGTTCCGGATCGATGGCGCGCAGGGTATCGAGATAATTTTCTTTGACTACCGCCGCTTTGACCTGGTTGAGGATCCCGGCATTACGCACCTGCGGTTCTTTGCGCTCCGGCGGATAGCCTTCGCCGTTACGACCGGTAAAGGCTTTTTCAAAGATAAACCGCACGTTCAGCTCGGCGCCCCAGCCGAAACCTTTGGCAAACGGCAGCGACAGCGCGTTACCATTGTTGATCTGGGCAAACAGGAACGCATCCGCCGGGTCGATACAGTAGCCGCAGACCACGCCAGGATGGATGTTCAGCGACATCAGCGCTCCCTGGCCGGTACCGCATCCGGTGACCACGAAGTCGACCGCCTTCGAATTCAGCAGGATGCTGGCCATGATCCCGAGGTGAATATAGGTCAGATGATGATCGTTCTCATCGCTCATACCGACGTTATAGACCGGAAATCCTTTTTCGTCGGCAACCGCGTTAAGCTCCTTGAGGATGATGGCGTTTTTGTTCGCCTGGCTGTTCTCCATCATCAGTGCAATCTTCATGGTTTACTCTCCTGAATGCTGTGCGGGCCTGCCCGCAGAATGTCATTGGCGTTGACTGCACTCTACTACCTGGAAAACAAACTTTCAAATTTTATGAAAAGTTGTTTTAAAAATTACGCATCGCTTCACACTTTCGCCGCCTCTGTCGCTCAGGTTAGCGTGTCGCCTCCTCATCAGGACGACTCCGCCTGGCGCTCCCCGCCTCGCAATCCGCAGAGGCAGTCATTTCGCCTCCGCAAAAAACTAATAATAAATTAAAACCATTCTCATTTATTATTAAACTGCCAATGCGTGTTATTCCCATTAGCATTTTAAATAAAATCTTTTTAAATTTACTTTTTGCAAATAATTAAATAACAAATTATAGTGGCAGCCGATAACATCTATATTTTAATTCCAGGAGCGCGACGATGCTGAAAACGGAAATGATCGACAAACTGAATGAACAGATGAATCTTGAACTCTATTCTTCTCTTCTTTATCAGCAGATGAGCGCCTGGTGCAGTTATCATAGTTTTGAAGGGGCTGCGGCCTTCCTGCGTCGCCATGCCCAGGAAGAGATGACCCATATGCAGCGCCTGTTCGACTACCTGACCGACACCGGCAGCCTGCCGCGCATCAACGCTATCGCCTCCCCGTTTGCCGAGTATGCGTCACTGGATGAACTGTTCCGCCAGACCTATGAGCACGAGCAGCTGATCACGCAAAAAATTAATGAACTGGCGCACGCGGCTATGACCAGTCAGGATTACCCGACCTTTAATTTCCTGCAGTGGTATGTCGCCGAACAGCATGAAGAAGAGAAATTATTTAAATCGGTAATTGATAAACTGACCCTCGCCGGGAAAAGCGGTGAAGGTCTGTACTTTATCGACAAAGAGCTGGCCACCCTCGATACGCAGAATTAATTGCCCGCGCCGCGACGCTTCTCCGTCGCGGCATTTTCAATGCTGACAAATCTTGTTTTCTGCGGTGGTAAATCCTGCCTCTCTGGCAATAAATTTGCCTTTCTGCTCTAAAAACGCCACCAGCTCCGCAGCGCTCAGATTTTCCGCCGAACAGGTGTGAAAGCGCGCCTCTGCGCCAAAGCGACGGTGAATGGCCGCCTCCAGCGAAGCCACCGTCCAGCACTCCTTCGACGCCAGCATCATCTGCAGCACTTCATGACCATGAATAGAAGACATAACCCCTCCGGAAAAAAACGCCAGCTTAGGCCAGACCGACGGCCCGCGCCTTGCGCCAGCGCAGGCTTTCATCCTTTCGACCTTGTAAAGTTTTAATTACAGAGCTTGTAACCCTGATTTGACGAAAGACGCAATATCCCCTACTCTGCGCGGCATAAATTATTGTGATTTGCTGTAGGGATAGCGAAAAGCGTGAAGAACCGCACTCTGGGCAGTATTTTAATCGTAGCCGGCACCACAATCGGTGCAGGTATGTTGGCGATGCCATTGGCCGCCGCAGGCGTCGGCTTTACCGTCACGCTGGGTTTACTTTTCACCCTGTGGGCATTGATGTGCTATACCGCCCTTTTGCTGCTGGAAGTCTACCAGCATGTCCCTGCCGATATGGGGCTCGGTTCCCTGGCGGCGCGCTATCTGGGCCGTTATGGACAATGGATCACCGGGTTCTGCATGCTGTTTCTGCTGTATGCCCTCACGGCGGCCTACATCAGTGGCGCCGGCGAATTACTCGCTTCCAGCCTCAACCAGTGGCTGGACTGGCAGCTGCCGCCGGCTGCCGGCGTACTGATCTTCACCCTGTTCGGCGGGGCGGTGGTGTGCATTGGCACCGCGCTGGTCGACCTGTTTAATCGCTTCCTGTTTAGCGCCAAAATCGTCTTCCTGGTGATTATGCTGGCTCTGCTGATGCCGCACATTCATCAGGTGAACCTGCTCACGCTGCCGGTTGAGCAAGGCCTGGCGCTGTCGGCCATTCCGGTGATCTTTACCTCTTTTGGCTTTCACGGCAGCGTGCCGAGCGTCGTCAGCTATCTGGGGGGCGATATCCGTAAGCTGCGCCGGGTGTTTATTATCGGCAGTTTTATTCCGCTGGTGGCCTATATTTTCTGGCAGCTGGCGACGCTGGGCAGTATCGACGCTCCGGCCTTTACCGCCCTGCTGGCGCAACATGCCGGTCTGAACGGTCTGCTGGAGGCGATCCGCGAAGTGGTAGCGTCACCGCACGTGGAGCTGGCCGTACACCTGTTTGCCGACCTTGCGCTGGCGACCTCCTTCCTCGGCGTCTCGCTCGGGCTGTTTGATTATCTGGCCGATATGTTTCAGCGCAAAAACAGCGTCAGCGGGCGTCTGCAGAGCGGGATGATCACCTTTCTGCCGCCGCTGGCGTTCGCCCTGTTCTATCCCCGCGGCTTCGTCATGGCCCTGGGCTACGCCGGGGTGGCGTTGGCCGTGCTGGCCCTGATGTTACCGGCCATGCTGGTCATGAAGAGCCGCCGACTGCATCCGCAGGCGGCCTGGCGGGTGGCCGGCGGCGCCCCGGCGCTGTGGCTGGTCCTGCTGTGCGGGATCGGCATCGTAGCGATCCAGTTCTGCATCGTCGCCGGGCTGTTACCGGCGGTGGGATAAAAAAGGGGCCAGCTGGCCCCTTTTTCATTTCGCTAAGCAACACTGCTTATACTTTTTACCGCTGCCGCACGGACAGGGATCGTTACGTCCGACTTTCGTCTCATTTCTTACCGGCTGCGGGACCACCTCCGGCTGCGGATTCGCCATCCAGTACTGGTAAAGCGCCAGCGCCGCCGGGGTGATGCGCTCGATGCTGGCGATAAATTCATCCGCCGTCAGATTATCCAGCGCGGAAAACTGTTCTTCGCTACCGTGGAGCGCAATCGCCTCCAGCTCAGGCTGAAGTTCAGCAGGCAGCGTCGACCAGTCGCTCAGCGCCACGCCGCGCAGATAGCCAAAACACCACTCTTCAACGATGGTCAGCTCCTGACCTTCCGCTTCACGGGTGCCGAACAGCGGTTCGAACTGATCGGGATAAGACTCCAGCCGTTCGGCGATATCGCTCATATGCTGCAGCGTCAGATTGACAAAGCGATCGCGCTCGCGGTCGTTGGCCCAGCGTGGCACATTATCGGCACCACCCCAGATAGCCAGCAGCCACTGGGCGGGTTCGATAGCGGTGGGCGCCGAGAGGATCGCCGTCAACAGGCCATCCAGTTCAGAGACATCCAGAATAGCGCCTTCGGTGGCGTATTTCGCCAGCGTCTCGTCCAGCCATTCCAGTTCGTTTTCGTTTAAAGGTCCGGTATTCATTCACAGGCTCGCATGGTAAAAATCGGGCCTACAGTAGCCGAAATGCCGACAGAAAGCCACCCGGCAGCGCCCATTGCGCCTGCGTCGACCCGACACAATCAGGCCAGCCCGTGCAGCGCCGCCGCCACGTCGCGACAGGCCTCCTCCCCTAACGGCAGCAAGGGGCGGGGAAGCGAGTCAGGATCACACAATCCCAGAATGGCCGCAGCGGCGGCGACCACCCGCAGGCTGCCGCCGTAGCGGTCAAAGCACCGCCAGAGGGGCGCAAGTTGCTTATTCAGCGCCGCCACCTGTGCCGCATCGCCGTGACGGATGGCTTTCACCAGCGCCAGAGAGATACGAGGAAAGAGGCCGCCGCAGACCGAGTACCAGACCTCGCAGCCGGCCTGCAAGCCCGCTGTCGCGCGAACGTCACCGCTAACGCCAAGCGTCACGCCGCCAGGCAGATGACGACGCAGAGCCGCCACCCGTTCGCTCGCCTGCGGCGCGGGCAGACCGGGAATTTTTATCGAGGCGATGGCCGGTAAGGCAGCAATCTGCCCCTGCAGCTCATCCGATAACGTCACGTGGGTGGTACGGGGGTTGTCATACAGGCAAACCGGCACCGAGGCATGCCGGCAGACCTCCTCGTAAAAAGCGTAGATCTCCTCCGCAAAGAGCGGCTGATAGGACATCATCGGCAGGAGCAATGCATCCGCCCCGGCCTGCTGGGCATCCTCCACCAGCCGGAGCACCTCGCTGGTGGCGATGGCGCCGACGCCGACCATCATCGGGGTCGACCCGGCATGCGCCTTCGCCACCTGCACCACCCGCTTGCGCTGTTCACGACTGAGATAGGCGTAGCTGCCGGTTGAGCCTAAGATGCCCAGGGAGTCGACTCCGGCATCGGTAAGACGAGCAAGAAGACGAATAAACGCTTTTTCATCGATAGTTTGCTGATGCAGCGGCGTCAGCGGAAACGCGCAAAGCCCTGTGAACATGATGCCTCCGGCAGGCTGGATGAAGTGTCCGGTCGATAGTAGCAGGGAGAGTTCGTTTTGTCCTGGGACAAATGAGCGATTGCCGGTGACAATGGATTGTTTCCCACTACGTGGTGATCCCGTTCGCGAGATTGCCGCCGTCAGCCCAGTCATCGATAGCCACCAGATTCTGCCGAGGATATTCAACGACGCCGTGCCCTGCAGTCGCTATTTTTTGCTGGATTGCCAATCTTAAATCAACTTGTCATAATCCCGCGCAATTTATATGGCTATATATTTAAGCAGCAATTAAATAAAGCAACACTATGGCTTCAAGCGGATAAAAAATGGCAGATGACATCCAGAAAAAATATCTCAAAATATTGTTAATAAAGTCTACGTATAAAACATTACTGGGTCGCCCCGCAGATCCTGACGGTCTTAAAAATTATTACCATGCAATTTCTGACAAGTCGCTTGCAGAATCAGCACAATTTCTTAACGCATCGCTGATGAACAGTGACGAGTTCAAGCGATTAACACCATCCAGAATGGCATTCGAGAATGTATGTATCCCGCCACATCCTGTATCAGGGATTGAAACTCAAGGACAATGGGCTGTGAAGCACATTGTGTCATTAGGAAGCCATTGTTTAACGTCGTGGACACTGAAAAAATTTAATCTGAAAAAACCTCTCTGCCTTTTGACTGGATTTTTTCCTGCCCGGCGATGATCATCGATTGCCTGAGGGACGATTTTCAGACTTTTTTAGACAAAAACGAATATAGCTCATTAAATCGCCAGTCCAAAGAGCCCGGCGCCCACCACAATAAATATAAACAAAAATATAACCTGAATGATATCTTCACCCATCGCGATCCCACCACCCCAGCCGATTATGCGTATTACCTCCGGGCAGTAAAGAGACTCAGGAACATATTAAAAAGCGCGGATGGCAAGCTTTTTGTCATTTGCTGCAGAGAAGAGATCGACCTTGCAAAGGCGCTCCCGGCATTAGTCGCTGAACTTGCTCAGCACACGACGAACTTTTATCTGTTAGCTTTTTCACTGCGGAAACCCTCTCACCTTCAGCTGGAGAGCATCGCGTCCGGGGAGAATTATTCGCTATATCGTTTTACCCCTGAGTCTGAAGAAAGATTTACCGGCAAATTCCCCTCGCTTACGGATGAGATGGTATTTATATCGAAAGTACTTTCTTTCAACCTCGAACTATAGAGACGGTTTCAACGCCGGTTCGCTGTGTACCCGCTTGCCTCCCCCTGCTGGCCTGGGGGAGCGAGATCGTTCCGATCATATAATCCCCCACCCGCTAAGCCTATTATCCGCCGCGACCCGGACCGGCTTCACTACGGTAAGCCTCTACGCCAGAGGTCTGTGCCGATCACAGACCATGACTTCAGGCCTCTCCTTGCCCGGAGTCAGAACGGCATCCCGTATCATCAGGCGCAGGCTTAGCCAGTAACAATGTTTCGGGTGCAGGACAAGGTGGAGAAGAAAAACAGGATGACATGTCGTGATAAAGCGGGGTTTAAAAACAAAAAAACCACCCGTAGGTGGTTTCACGACACTGCTTATTGCTTTGATTATTTTGCTTTTATCCCAATGGTACCCGGAGTGGGACTTGAACCCACACAGCGCGAACGCCGAGGGATTTTAAATCCCTTGTGTCTACCGATTCCACCATCCGGGCTCGGGATATAAAGTGGAGGCGCGTTCCGGAGTCGAACCGGACTAGACGGATTTGCAATCCGCTACATAACCGCTTTGCTAACGCGCCTTTAATTCTGAAGCACCCGCTACTGCCGATGCTGTTAATCTGGAGCGGGAAACGAGACTCGAACTCGCGACCCCGACCTTGGCAAGGTCGTGCTCTACCAACTGAGCTATTCCCGCATCATCAAGTTATTTGCTAATCACTTGATTTTGTTATCGTCTGGAAGACTGTGCCGCCGTTCGATGCGTTGCATTCTACTTATCTCTCGCGGTGAGTCAACGGTATTTTTCGCAACTTTGCATCGTTTGCTGAAAATAACGGCGAAACGATCACTGATCAAGCAAATCGCCGCGCGCCGCGTTCAAATATTGCAGCATCGACCACAGCGTCAGCACCGCCGCCACGAGGAAAAGCGCGATCCCGGCCCATTCCACCCACGGATAAGGACGCCACAGCATCCACACCAGGGCAGTCATCTGTGCGGTGGTTTTCACTTTGCCAATCCACGAGACCGCCACGCTGCTGCGTTTTCCCAGCTCCGCCATCCACTCGCGCAGCGCGGAGATAATAATTTCCCGGGCAATCATCGTCGCCGCCGGCAGCGTGACCCACCAGGTGTGATAGTGCTCAGCGACCAGCACCATGGCGATAGCCACCATGACTTTATCGGCCACCGGATCGAGGAAGGCGCCGAACCGGGTACTCTGGTTCCAGCGACGGGCGAGGAATCCATCAAACCAGTCAGTCACGGCGGCAACAAAGAAAATCAGCGCGCAGGCAAACGGCGCCCAGCTAAAGGGCAGATAAAACGCCAGCACAAAGAACGGGATCAGGATGACGCGGAACAGAGTAAGCAACGTAGGGATATTAAATTGCATAGTGACGGGTAACTATCTGTTGTAAGTAAAAATTAGCCCTATGTTGCTACAGAGCCCCTAATGTTTCAACGAGTAGAAGATCTTTTCTGCCAGAGCGTGAGAGATGCCCGGTACTTTGGCAATTTCTTCGACGCTGGCCTGCTGCAGCCCCTGCAGCCCCCCCATGTACTTCAGCAGCATCTGGCGACGCTTCGGCCCCACCCCCTCGATAGTCTCAAGCGAGCTGGTGCTCTTCACTTTCGCCCGTTTTTTGCGATGTCCGGAGATCGCATGATCGTGCGATTCATCGCGGATATGCTGGATCACGTGCAGGGCCGGCGAATCCGGCGGCAGGCTAAACCCCTCGCCCTCTGGTTCAAAGAATAACGTTTCCAGGCCGGCTTTACGATCGCTACCTTTCGCCACGCCCAGCAGCAGCGGATGATGTTTATCCCAGGGGACGTCCAGCTCGGCAAACACCGCTTTCGCCTGCGCCAGCTGCCCCTTGCCGCCGTCTATCAGGATCACATCCGGAATCTTGTTGTCATCAATCGCTTTACCATAGCGACGGCGCAGGACCTGATTCATCGCCGCATAGTCATCGCCCGGGGTGATGCCGGCGATATTGTAGCGCCGGTACTCCGCGCGCAGGGGGCCATTACTGTCAAATACCACGCAGGAGGCGACGGTCTGTTCGCCCATGGTGTGGCTGATATCAAAGCACTCCATCCGCTTCACGGCCGGCAGCTCCAGCACGGTGGCCAGCGCCTGCAGACGCTGATGAATGGTCGATTGCTGAGACAATTTCGTGGTTAACGCCGCGGCGGCATTGGTGCGCGCCAGCTTAAGGTAACGCGCCCGGTCGCCGCGCGGTTTAGTCTGCACATGAATTCGGCGCCCCGCCAGCTCCGACAACGACTCGGCCAGCAGCGTCTTATCCCCGAGGTTGAAGTCGAGCAAAATCTCTCCCGGCAGCGTGCGCATCTGGCTGCCCTGCAGGTAGAACTGGCCGACAAAGGTCTCCACGACCTCGCCCAGCTCGGTGCCGCCCGGCACTTTCGGGAAGTAGCTGCGGCTGCCCAGCACTTTACCCTGGCGGATAAACAGCACATGGACGCAGGCCATTCCAGCATCGAAGGCAACCCCGATCACGTCAAGATCATCGCCGGTGTTAGAGACAAACTGTTTCTCCGTCACGCGGCGGACGGCCTGAATCTGGTCGCGAATGCGCGCCGCCTCTTCAAACTCGAGGTTCTGACTCGCCTTCTCCATCCTCGCGATGAGCTGAGTCAGCACCTGATCATCTTTGCCGGCGAGAAACAGCCGCACATACTCCACCTGCTGAGCATACTCGTCTTCACTGACCAGCCCCGCCACGCACGGCCCCAGGCAGCGGCCAATCTGATACTGTAGACAGGGACGGGAGCGATTGCGGTAAACGCTGTTTTCACACTGACGGATGGGAAAGATTTTCTGCAGCAGCGCCAGGGTCTCGCGCACGGCATAGCCGTTGGGAAAAGGACCAAAATACTCGCCCTTCGCATGTTTGGCGCCACGATGCATCGCCAGACGCGGATGGGTATCGCCGCTGAGGAAGATAAAAGGATACGACTTATCGTCGCGCAACAGCACGTTGTACCGCGGCTGGTACAGCTTGATATAGTTGTGTTCAAGCAGCAGCGCTTCCGTCTCGGTATGGGTGACGGTCACGTCGATTTGCGCGATCAGCGCCACCAGCGCTTCCGTTTTACGCGACGCGAGGTTGCTGCGGAAGTAGCTGCTGAGCCGCTTTTTCAAATCTTTGGCTTTGCCAACATAGATGACGGTTCCGCCAGCATCATACATCCGATACACACCGGGCTGGCTGGTTACCGTTTTCAGGAAAGCTTTT
The DNA here is from genome assembly GCF_040062505.1 of Klebsiella sp. JN_Kp127. Classification (NCBI taxonomy): domain Bacteria; kingdom Pseudomonadati; phylum Pseudomonadota; class Gammaproteobacteria; order Enterobacterales; family Enterobacteriaceae; genus Klebsiella; species Klebsiella sp. JN_Kp127. Next base: position 25,690 of record NZ_JBEAHS010000031.1, on the reverse strand, counting down.
GCGTCAAAAACATCACTCACTGGCTTGCTAACGACTCCGCATTACACAGGCCATGGCGAATTGCCAGGTGGGTCAGCTCGACATCGCCATGAATGTTCAATTTGCTGAACATCCGATAGCGATAGCTGTTAACCGTTTTAGGACTCAGATTCAGCTGCTCTGAGATCTCATTCACCTTCTGACCTTTGGTGATCATCAGCATAATCTGCAATTCGCGTTCAGACAAACTGGCAAAAGGCGATTCTGTTTTTTCCGGTTCAATCTGACTTAACGCCATTTGCTGCGCAATATCGGAGGCAATGTAACGTTGCCCGGACGCGACGCAGCGAATCGCATTCACCACTTCCTGTGGCGCAGCGCCCTTACTGAGATACCCTGCCGCCCCTGCCTGCATGACCTTGGCAGGTAAAGGATTCTCGGTATGCACGGTCAACATGATCACTTTCGTGCCCGCTACCGAGCGCGCGATTTTGCGCGTCGCTTCCAGACCACCGATCCCGGGCATGTTCATGTCCATCAGGACGACATCAGCGGAATTAGCCCGGCACCACTTGACGGCGTCTTCGCCGCAGCAGGCTTCGCCAGCGACTTTAATCCCTTTTATATCTTCCAGAATGCGTCGTATCCCTGCGCGCACCAGTTCGTGGTCATCAACAAGAAGAACGTTGATCAAAGGAATAATCTCCAGAATGAGGGATAACGCTACTGATACTTTATCTCCCACATATTACCGGGTTTTATTGCTAATTTAAAAGGCAAAAAAATGCCGTCCCCTCGATTTGGCTCTCATTTATGGCAATGTCTGTGCACACTGAGTGGAAAGTCATTGCGAACAATCAGTTGCCCGAGGCTTATTTTTTAACAATCCTCATACAGAAGGCACAAAAAACACAACAGATTACGTAGCGCATAAATACGAGGCAAAATATGTAACAATTATTAACGTGCTAAATAATTGGGGGAAATTATTGCGCTGCTGACAGCTATTACGTCTTATCTGATGCATAAAATCATTCACAACTCAGATGAGAGAACAGAAATTAAGCACTCCTTTTTTTTCTGTCGCTTGTGGTATACTGCGCGGCCTTCACATTCAGACAGGCGCAATAGCGCAGCGAGCAAACGAGGATATCGATGAGCACACCAGATTTTTCCACTGCAGAAAATAATCAAGAACTGGCGCAGGAAGTCACCTGCCTGAAAGCGCTGATGACGCTAATGCTGCAGGCGATGGGTCAGGCAGACGCGGGTCGCGTGATTATTAAAATGGAAAAGCAGATCGCGCAGATGGAAGATGAGGCTCAGGCCGCCGTATTCTCCAGCACCGTTAAGCAAATTAAACAAGCATACCGGCAGTAATCTTGTACCGGCTGGAAGTATGACTGACAGCCGGTATCACGTCTGGCACGCAGAACGGCAGGCGCATTCAGATTAGCCCTGTCGCCACGGCGTAACAGGCAATTTGCGTTTTATTCGGCGCGTTAAATTTCCGTTGCATATTCTTCTGATGGAAATTAACCGTATTTTCCGAAATCGAGAGAATCATCGCCACCTCCGCCGAGGTCTTTCCTTCCGCGGTCCATTTGAGGATCTCCAGTTCGCGCCGGCTGAACTTCATCTCCGGCGGCATCACCATCTCATCTTCCAGACGCAAGAGCGTCAACAGGCTCAACTCCGTCAGCGTTCGCAGACGCAGCTCCAGTTCATCATCAGGATAAGCGTTCGGCAAACGGTTGTTCGCGGAGACGGAGAGAAAACCCTGAGCATGATTCGGCAACGTCAGACACTGTGTCACCCCTTTTTGCAAACCATGGTCGCGCGCCCCGTCCCATAATGCCTGCGCATCGCGAAACAGCCCATCTTCCCATGGCAGATGGCCACGCATAAAATTCTCCGGGCGTAACACGGGATCTATCGCGAAATAATTCTCTGCCTGGTAATGAGACATCCATGCGCGGGGATAGGTCGACTGAAACGTGACGCGGGGGCGAGTGAAAGGCACCGGGTGACGCACACAAAGCGTGTAGTAATCATATTCCAGCGTTTCTGTTTCTCGTTGCAGGAGATTATAAACCTCCTCACCGGCGGCCATGGACTGAAATTGATGCAGCATATCCCGCCGCCAGCTGAAAAAATCATTGTCCCTCATAGCTGTGCAAATAACTCCTGATTGATAATCATTATTATAAATACAGAAAACTAACACATAAATCTTATTTATATGTATAAAATATCGTAGCTGTCGCATTTATTAGCCTGAAGGCTTGCCTTTTTTCCGCTCGCTGCGCTGAAACTAAGGCCCTCCCTTCATTTTCTACACCCTACACGGGGGGATGGGAAGCGGTGTATACGGCCAGGGGAGTCAATAGCACGAAAATGTGATGATGGGGCGTTCCCCCGGCGTGGAAGCGGGCTGAACGCGGCGGCCCTCGCGATGGAGCGCCGCCGCGCCAGCGCCTGCTCTACTGCATCAGGAATTTTTCGAGGAACTGGCGGGTACGCGGTTGCTGAGGCGAGGCGAACAGCGCTTTGGCCTCGCCTTGTTCAACGATGCGTCCCTGATCCATAAAAATCGCCCGATCGGCAACGTCGCGAGCGAAGCTCATTTCATGGGTCACGATAACCATGGTGCGTTTCTCCTGCGCCAGCTGGCGGATGGTATTGAGCACCTCCCCTACCAGCTCAGGATCAAGGGCCGAGGTCGGTTCATCAAACAGGATCACGTCCGGACGCATGGCCAGCGCGCGAGCAATGGCGACCCGCTGCTGCTGACCGCCGGAGAGGCGGCGCGGATAGCTGTTCTCTTTGCCGCTGAGGCCTACCTTCGCCAGCAGATCGCGCGCCCGCGCCATCGACTCCTGCTTGTCTTCGCCTTTTACGATGACCGGCCCTTCAATAATGTTCTCCAGCACCGTCCGGTGGGGAAACAGGTTAAAGTTCTGGAAGACAAAACCCACGTGCTGGCGCAGCCGCCGAATAAGCCCTTTTTGCGGCCCGAGGCTGCGACCGGCGTCGATCGTCACATCGCCGACGCGGATAGTGCCACTCTCCGGTTGCTCCAGCAGATTAATGCTGCGCAGCAGGGTAGTCTTCCCCGAGCCGCTGGGACCGATGATCGCCACCACTTCGCCTTCCTGCACCTCCAGGTCGATACCGTGGAGAACCGTCTGGCCATGGAATTTTTTCACCAGGCTTTTTACTTCAATCGCACTCATTTCGGATCACGCTCCTGGCGGTTCAGCTGGTTTTCAAAATAGTTCTGCAGCGAGGAGAGTACCGTCGCCATCACCCAGTAGATCAGAGAGGCTGCCAGATACATGGTGAAGACCTCCAGCGTACGCGAGGTGATAAGCTGCGCCTGACGGAACAGCTCCGGCACCTGGATCGTCGCCGCCAGCGAGGTATCTTTTACCAGGCTGATAAAACTGTTAGAGAGCGGCGGCAAAGCGACCCGCGCCGCCTGGGGTAAAATAGCCCGACGCATTGTCTGCCACGGGGTCATACCGATACTGGCCGCCGCTTCCCATTGCCCTTTGTCAATCGAGGCGATGGCCGCGCGCAGGGTTTCCGCCGCGTAGGCCGCCGTGTTCAGCGACAGGCCGATCATCGCCGCCGGGATCGGGTCAAGTTCAATGCCAAACTGCGGCAAACCGTAGTAGATCATGAACAGCTGGGCGATAAGCGGTGTCCCGCGAAAAATGGAGATATACATGCGCGCCAGCCATTTTACCGGCCAGAGGGGCGACATGCGCATCAGCGCCAGGATAAAGCCCAGCACCAGGCCGAAAAACATCCCGCCAATGCTCAGCTGCAGCGTAAAGACGGCGCCTTTCAGCAGAAAAGGCGCGGAATCGATGACCAGTTGGATACTTTCTTGCATGCTGTGGTTTCTATATTAGACGTGAGGATGATAGGCAAACAGCGCCGGCGCTCCGCCGGTGTGGACGAACAAAATCGGCCCTTCATCCTTAAAGCGCTTCTGCGTAATGCCATCGATAAGTCCGGCCATCGCTTTACCGGTATAGACCGGGTCAAGCAAAATACCTTCCAGTTGCGCCAGCAGCTTCACGGCGGCCATCCCTTCCTCGTTTGGCGTCCCGTAGCCCGGTGCAAAGTAATCATCCCACAGGATGATGTCGGCTTTCGCCTGCAGCTCAAGGCTGTTGGCCACGGCCTGCTGCAGCGCCACCACTTTCGGCAGCTGGTCGGCAACAGCGCGCGACACCGTCACCCCGATCAGTTCCGCCTGCGGCATCAGCTGTTCAAGGCCGACCGCCAGTCCGGCATGGGTGCCGGCGCTCCCGGAGGCGACCACCACCGACGAAATCTCCACTGCGTCTTCGCACTGCTGGGCGATTTCCAGCGCGCTTTCCACATAGCCTAGCGCCCCAAGTGCGTTAGAGCCGCCGACCGGAATGACATACGGGCGGTACCCCTGCGCTTCGATACGGGTCGCCAGCTCGTCGAGCTGGGCCGCGGGATCGGTCAGGACATCGCACATCTCAATCTGGGTATTAAACAGATCCAGCAGCAGGCGGTTTCCATTGCTCAGATAGTTCTCCGCCCGGGTGCCGATGGGATTTTCCAGCAGCGCTACGCAGTGCAAGCCCAGTTTGGCGGCGACCGCCGCCGTCTGGCGCACATGGTTAGACTGGATCGCGCCGGCGGTGATTAACGTATCCGCCCCTTCGCGCAGGGCATCGGCGGCGAGAAACTCCAGCTTACGCAGTTTGTTGCCCCCCATCGCCAGCGGCGTCGTATCATCACGTTTGATAAAAATTTCGCGCCCGAGGTGATCGGACAGACGCGGCAGATACTCCAGCGGCGTCGGCGCGCCGATCAGTTCCAGACGCGGAAAGCGGGTTAAATTTTGCAGTGACATGGCCCCTCCTGACTCAGTTATGCTTCATTATGCACACAGTTACGCGCTAAATAAAAAAAGGCGCTTCCAGGAGCGCCTTTTTTCACCGCTGGCCGTTATTTTGTCACGTCAGCGCCAAACCATTTCTCGGACAGCGCCTTCAGGCTGCCATCTTTTTGCATATCCGCAATCGCGCCATCTACCGCTTTCAGCAGGTCATCGTTGCCTTTACGCAGCGCAACGCCAGCTTCCTGACGGGAGAACGCTTCGCCGGTGACCGCCAGCGTATTGTTGGTTTTCTTCACCAGATCCAGCGCCGCCAGACGGTCAACCAGAATGGCGTCAATACGGCCTACGCGCAGATCCTGGTATTTGGTCGGGTCGTCGTCATAGGTGCGGACATCCACGCCCTGGACGTTCTGACGCAGCCACTCTTCATAGTTAGTGCCCAGCCCGACGCCCACTTTCTTGCCTTTCAGATCCGCCGCGGTTTTAATCGCGCCTTCGTTGCCTTTCTTCACCAGCGCCTGCACACCGGAGATCGTGTACGGGGTAGAGAAATCGTATTTCTTCTTACGCTCATCGGAGATAGTGACCTGGTTAATCACCACGTCAATGCGTTTGGAGTCCAGCGAGGCCAGCATACCGTCCCACTTTGTCGGTTTGAGGTCGGCCTTCACGCCCAGATGTTTCGCCAGCTCGTTGGCGAACTCCACTTCAAAGCCGGTCAGCTTGCCGTCATCACCCTGGAAGCTAAAGGGAGGATAGGTGCCTTCGAGGCCCACGCGCAGCGTGCCGCGCTCTTTAATCTGATTGAGCAGTTTTTCCGCCGCAAAAGTTTTCACGCTAACGCCAGCCATCAAAACAACGGCCATTGCGCCCATCAGCGCCTGACGACCCAGAAGTGCTAATTTCATAGATACCCCGAAGATTAGGATTTTCCTGTAGTGTAAGGCGCTTAACGGCCCGACACCAACATCGTTACGCTACATCTTATGCAAATTTATTATATATGATCCGCTTTAGGGTATAGCGAAATTCAGGGCTTTCCTCACCCGTTTTGCGGGATATCTCCCATACTGCAAAGGTCAGCCTGTTGACGTCTGGAGCATGGAAGATGAAAAACCCCACCTTGTTGCAATGTTTTCACTGGTACTACCCCGCCGGCGGCGAACTGTGGCGTGAAGTCGAAGCGCTGGCCCCCAGTCTTAACGAAATCGGCATCAATATGGTCTGGTTGCCACCCGCCTACAAAGGCGCCTCGGGCGGTTATTCCGTCGGCTATGACACCTACGATCTCTTCGACCTCGGCGAGTTTGATCAAAAAGGTTCTGTCGCCACCAAATATGGCGATAAAACCCAACTGCTGGCGGCGGTCAACGCCCTGAAGGAGCACGACATCGCCGTGCTGCTGGACGTGGTGGTGAACCATAAAATGGGCGCCGATGAAAAAGAGGCCTTGCGCGTGCAGCGCGTCGATGAGCAGGATCGCACGCAAATTGACGAGACGATCATAGAGTGCGAGGCATGGACTCGCTATACCTTCCCGGTGCGCGCCGGGCAGTATTCGCAGTTTGTCTGGGACTACAAGTGTTTTAGCGGCATTGACCACATCGAGAATCCGACGGAAGACGGTGTATTTAAAATCGTCAACGACTACACCGGCGAAGGCTGGAATGAGCAGGTCGATGATGAGCTTGGCAACTTCGACTACCTGATGGGCGCCAATATCGATTTTCGTAATCACGCCGTCACCGAAGAGATCAAATACTGGGCGCGCTGGGTGATGGAGCAGACCGGCTGCGACGGTTTTCGCCTTGACGCCGTGAAGCATATCCCCGCCTGGTTTTACAAAGCGTGGATCGAACATGTTCAGGAGGTGGCCCCGCAGCCGCTGTTTATTGTCGCGGAATACTGGTCCCATGAAGTGGAAAAGCTCCAGCAGTATATCGACCTCGTCGAGGGCAAGACGATGCTGTTCGATGCCCCGCTGCAGATGAAATTTCATGAAGCGTCCCGTCAGGGGCGCGATTACGACATGAGCCAGATTTTCAGCGGGACGCTGGTGGAAGCCGACCCCTTCCATGCCGTCACCCTGGTCACCAACCATGATACCCAGCCGCTGCAGGCGCTCGAGGCGCCGGTTGAGCCATGGTTTAAACCGCTGGCCTATGCGCTGATCCTGTTGCGTGAAAATGGCGTGCCCTCGGTCTTCTATGCCGATCTCTTCGGCGCTTCCTATGAAGATACCGGCGGCGACGGACAAACCTACGCCATAGAAATGCCCGTCATCGAGCAGCTACACGAACTGATCGACGCCCGTCAGCGCTTTGCCCACGGCGTGCAGACTCTCTGGTTCGATCACCCCAACTGCATTGCCTTCAGCCGCAGCGGCACCGACGAGGATCCCGGCTGCGTGGTGGTGATGTCCAATGGTGATGAGGGAGAAAAGACCCTGACGCTGGGCGAGAACTATGGCAACAAACGCTGGCGGGATTTCCTGGGCAACCGGGAAGAGATTGTCGAAACCGACGACGAAGGCTGCGCAACCTTTACCTGTAACGGGGGAAGCGTCAGCGTGTGGGTGCTGGAGGCGGTGCTGTAGTCATCTGACGCCGGACGGGCCAGCAGTGGCCCGCCGGAACCTTAGCGCGCGGTGGTCGGCGCGCTGACTGGAGCGGCGGCACGCGCTTTAGCCCACGCCTTCTCGCACTCCGGGGTGAGACGTTCAACGCGGGTCAACGTCATACGATCGTAGGAAAGGGTGTTGCCCTCGCGCTCGATCGGGTAGATATCCAGGGAAGCGGTCACGTTGTAGATATCGCTATCGCGGTTCATCAGTTTCCCCGGCTGGGCGATCACACGCTGCCACTGGCGGCAGTCGAAGGTGTCCCCTTCTTTGGTGACGATCAGGCTGGCGATGGCGTCCGGACTCATCATCTCGCTCTGCGGCCCTTTCGTCTGCCAGTAGCCTTCCAGGCCTGCCGGCGCTGGCGCTTTAACAACCTCTTCGTAACGATCAACCTGCACGCATCCGGCCAGCGCCAGCACCATGCCAGCAAAAACTAACTGTTTCATCATTCATCCCACAAGCTGATAAAAAAGTATTGTGGCATTAAAGCGTTAAGCCTTCCACCCCCGCCGCAGGCGGAGAAGCCGGGCAAAACACGGCCAGGCATCGCAGCCTTCATTTGAAATAAGGAAATTCTGAAAGTAAAAGAATGTTTGGGGCCTAACCATAGCATCCGCGGGCACTTTTTGTTTTTAATTCGCTCACACTACCGGTTCTTGACTTTACTTTAAGAGTTTTCCTGGCAAATTATATACAGAGATGCGGAATAGTTTAATGGAACTAATGGGTTCTTTCTTTAACCTACTATTATCACCGCCCGCAAGGACTGCTTCGCACAGCCAGTGTGAAGTGTATATCGTTACGTGTTGATTGAGGATGGGTCATGTCAACGATGATTATGGATTTGTGCAGTTATACCCGGTTGGGACTAACGGGATATCTGACCAGTCGGGGAATTAAAAAACAGGAAATCGTTGAGGTCAACTGCGCTGAGGATCTGCACAGGCATTGTGCGTCATGTTGCCCGGCGGTGGTGTTTCTGAATGAAGATTGCTTTGTGCATGATGATGAAAGTAATGGCATTATTCGCCAGATCATCACGCAAAACCCGGCGACGTTGTTTGTGATTTTTATGTCGCTGGCGAACATCCATTTTGACCGCTATCTACGGGTGCGTAAGAACCTGCTAATCAGCTCAAAATCGATCACTCCAAAAGACCTTGATGTCATTCTGGTTAATTATCTTAAATACAAGAACACGAGTCTGGGACAGTTAAATTTACCGACGTTGTCGCTGAGCAAAACAGAATCAAATATGCTGCAAATGTGGATGGCCGGGCATGGTACTTCGCAAATTTCAACGCAAATGAACATCAAAGCGAAAACGGTATCATCGCATAAAGGCAATATTAAAAAGAAAATACAGACGCATAATAAGCAGGTGATTTACCACATCGTTCGGCTGACCGAAAACATTACCAGCGGTATTCAGGTGAATCTACGCTGAAACAAACTGGCGGTGGTCCCGCCAGTTCGGTTTTACGAGATTTCTTTTTCCACGAAGATCCCATCCGGGTGCCCTATTTCATTGAAAAACCAGATCCCCAGGGGATAGTCTTCCAGCGAAACCAGATACATCGTCCCTTCACTAAACGACTCAATTGCCAGCACTACGCCCGATCGACGTGGGCCACCGTCGGTCTTCACCGTGACACGATCGTTCACCTGCATAATCCATCTCCTCTCTATTTCCAGCCAGTGTAGAACAAAACCACGCCGCTCGCAGCGTCGCGGGCAGTGACTGGCGTTTTTTTAGACCGACTATACTTAAAGAGGCTTGAGCGACGCTCAGCGAGGGGGGGTAATGATGAAGAACCGATTGACAGACCAGACCGGGAACGACGTTGATGTCAACGTTGATGCTCTGCTGGCGGCGATTAATGAGATCAGCGAAAGCGAAGTCCATCGCATCCTCGATGACCCACAGCACGCCAGTATCGATGGCCGCGGGGCGCATACCTGGCGTGAACTGGCGGAGGCATTTGAACTCGATATTCATGATTTCAGCGCCAGTGAAGCCAACCGCTAGCGATGGGCGAAAAAAATCCCGACTCGCAGGAGTCGGGATCAAACTTGCTAATGCAAGAAGCACTTGAAAATTCGTTACACCGGGAAATCCGATGCGTTGAAACATTATCCTCAATTATTTTGCATGACAAGCGATATTCATGGCGCAAAATATTGAGAAAGTTGGCGCTTCGCAGCAGAAAGGGCTGCAGGGCTGATGCGATAAGGCTTAGCCGCAAACCGGTTTCATTCGATAGCGCGATCCCCGCCGAACACTTTAAGAAAAATCTCATTTTGCCTGATTCGGGCGAAACGTTTTGCTCACGCTTCGCTGCGATACCAGACCTGGTTGCGGCCATTTTGCTTGGCCAGATACAGTCGACCATCGGCGACCGACTGCAGGGCTTCAAAGTGATACTCCCCCCGCTCTTCGCTGCCGCTCACCCCTAACGACGCGCTGACCCGCAGCGTCACGTTGTTATGCAAAAAGACCTCCCGGCCATGAATACGCAGGCGTAGCCGCTCCGCTACCGCCGCCGCTTCCTGCAGCGTGGTATTCGGCAGCACGACACAAAACTCCTCTCCGCCCACGCGGCCCAGCAAATCACCGTCCCGGACGGTGCCGGCAAGCGTACTGGCCACCATCGACAGCACTCTGTCACCCGCCTGATGGCCATAGCGATCGTTAATGCCCTTAAAGTGATCCAAATCGAGCTGGATGACCGCCAGCGGTCGTCCGCTGCGCTGGCAGTCGCTGGCTACCGCCATCGCCTTCTCAAACAGCGCCCCGCGATTGAGCAGGCGGGTTAAGGCATCGTGCCAGGCCTGCCACTCCAGGGAGGTCTGGAGAACGCTCATATTGCGGACCATACGGCGGATCACCAGCCAGGAGAGCAGCAGCATTAAGGTGAAGAGGATCCACATCAGGGTCAGGGCGATGGTGATGGTGCCAAAGTTGCCGCGTACGCCTTCCCGCAGAGTATGGATCCGCAGCAGCACGCCATCAAAATTGCGCAGTTTGGCCCAGCTGATATAGCGCGTCAGCAGACGCAGACCGCCCTGATTATCATGGGCAAACGCGCGGCTGAGCAGTTCCTGTTCGCGCGGCGACAGCAGCGTAAGGACATTCCCCGGCGCAGACGAGGCCAGCAGGCTAAGATGGCTGTCGTAAAGCTGGTATTCCCCCTCCTGCCCGCCCTGCATCGCGCTGATTAAAAATGCTTTTATTTCGCTGACTGAGAAATCCATCGCCAGCACGCCGCGCCAGTAACCGGCAAAATCCAGAGGTATCGAGGCGGTGACCACCTGCTCTTCCAGCTGCGGGTCATCGTCAGGAAAGGTTTGCCAGATAACGCCGCGGTGCGGATTGTTCCGCTGGGTCTGCCGGGTAAACCAGAGGGCGCTGATGGCGCGCGAATAGTAGGTCTTCACCTGCGATTCATCGCGCAGCGGCAGGGTCGAGGTGAAAAAACCGCTGCGGGAGATATATTGCATCCGCTCGGCAAAATCGCGGTCATGCTGCGTCAGGTTTAACAGATAACCCAGCTCCAGCGTCGCCATCAGTTCATTGACCACCAGCGGATCGTCCGGCAAGAGCAGCGGGTGATCCCTGACGACGCCCTCCGAGACGCCAAACACCGGCAGCGTCCGGCGGTTGGGGAGCGCCACCCGCCAGGTCTCCTGGTGGCGTTGGCTCAGATAGCGCTGGCTGGCTTCGTGCAACACATCGACGTCGAGCGGGCGTTCAAGCGCGGACTGCATACCGTGGCGAAAAAACATCATCCTGTCGATGTTGAACTGCAGCAGGCCATCCATTTCATGCGCGACGTTAGCCAGATTATTGCGCTGGTTCGCCACGTAGGCCTCTTCCAGGACATTGATTTCGCGCCAGATCAGCAGCGTGGAGAAAAACAGCACCACGATAAAACAAATGTTAACCACATGCGCCGGGCGAGTCAGGTGGTAGAGTTTTTTCAACTTCAACCGTAGTGGCTTTTCCATCTTTCTCTCGCAGTACGTTGCGCAAATCTGACGTCGTCAGCACGCCCGGTCTCTGTCGATACCGGAGGCGCTTTTAGCGTAGACCACGCGGCGCCGTCATGCGGCGCCGCACCTGACTACTTCACCGCGCCACGCAGGCGACTGACCGCCTTGACGCCCGCCAGCACCACCGCGCCGATGATAAAACCCAGCACCAGATTAGCCACCATCGGCAGCAAGGCGGCCAACATGCCGCCCAGCCCCGCGCTCCAGTGCTCAATGGCATGGTGTAGCGGCGCAATACCGTGAACCACAATCCCGCCGCCCACGAGGAACATGGCCAGCGTTCCGACGATAGAGAGCACTTTCATCAGCCAGGGCGCCACGGTCAATAACCCTTTGCCCAGCCACTGCGCCAGGGTACTGCGTTTCTCCGCCAGCCAGTAGCCCATGTCATCCAGTTTGACGATCACCCCCACCAGGCCATAGACCCCGACGGTGACCAGAATCGCGATCCCCGACAGAATGAGGATCTGATTCAGCAGCGGCGCTTCCGCGACAATGCCGAGGGTGATGGCGACAATTTCCGCGGACAAAATAAAGTCGGTGCGGATCGCCCCTTTGACTTTGTCACGCTCAAAGGCCAGCGGATCACGATCCGCCAGCGCCTGAAGACGCTGCTGCCGTTGCGCTGGGTCCTCTTTGTGCTTACGCGCTTCCAGGCTGTGGAGCACCTTTTCCACCCCTTCAAAACAGAGAAACGCGCCGCCCAACATCAGCAGCGGCGTAATCGCCCAGGGAATGAAGGCGCTGATTAGCAGAGCCAGCGGCACGAGGATGATTTTATTGACGAACGACCCTTTCGCCACGCCCCAGACCACAGGCAGCTCACGATTTGCCCGCACGCCGGTCACCTGTTGGGCGTTGAGGGAGAGATCGTCGCCCAGCACCCCCGCCGTTTTTTTCGCCGCCAGCTTGCCCATCATGGAAATATCGTCCAGCAGCGTGGCGATATCATCGAGTAATGTTAAAAGACTACTTCCTGCCAAAATGATTTTCCTTCTCTTTTCATCAATGTCTCCCTCGAGTATGCGTTAAAAAACGGCCGCTGCCCAAGGTACAATTAGTCAATATAAATTTAACAACCTGACGCAAATTAAGCGCTCGCCAGCAGGATAGTTTTCACGTTTACTATATGTCCCCTTTCTATCTCTGCACCGTCGTGAGGAAGTATGTCTACCCGTCAGCTGTTACCGCTTATCGGGGCGCTGTTTGCGCTGTATATCATTTGGGGCTCTACCTATTTCGCCATCGCCGTCGGCGTCGCCAGCTGGCCGCCGCTGATGATGGCCGGAATTCGCTTTCTCTCTGCCGGCGTGCTGCTGCTGGGATGGCTGTTGGCCACCGGCCATAAACTGCCGGCCCGCGGACCGTTGCTTAACGCCGCGCTGATCGGGGTTTTGCTGCTGGCCGTCGGCAACGGCTTTGTCACCCTGGCCGAACATCAGCACGTTCCCTCCGGGATCGCCGCGGTCATGGTCGCCACCGTTCCGCTGTTCACCCTGTGCTTCAGCCGCTTTTTCGGCATCGCCACTCGTAAACTGGAATGGCTGGGGATTGCCATTGGCCTCGCGGGTATTGTGATGCTTAACAGCGGAGGCAACCTGAACGGCAACCCCTGGGGCGCGCTGCTGATCCTGATTGGCTCCCTGAGCTGGGCCTTCGGCTCGGTTTACGGTTCGCGGATCGAGCTGCCGACCGGCATGATGGCGGGGGCAATCGAGATGCTCGCCGCCGGGATCGTCCTGCTGGCCGCGTCATGGCTGAGCGGCGAAACCTTAACCCGTGTACCGTCGTGGTCCGGGATCGCCGCTGTGGCCTACCTGGCTATCTTTGGCTCGCTGATTGCCATCAACGCCTATATGTTTTTGATCCGCAATGTCACCCCGGCGGTGGCCACCAGCTACGCCTATGTCAACCCGGTGGTGGCGGTTCTGCTTGGTACCGGATTCGGTGGCGAAAGCCTGTCCCTGATCGAGTGGCTGGCGCTGGCGGTGATTATTTTCGCCGTCGTGCTGGTGACGCTGGGGAAATATCTCTTCCCGGTTCGCAGCGAAGCTACCCCTTGTAAGGCGTCGAAATAAGCGCCAGTTCGCGGATACCCTGGGTGTCGATCTGCGCGTCGTGTCCGGCGCTGCAGATCCACTCTTCCAGACGCTCGGTGAGCGCCTCGTCATTCAGCTTCAGCCGACCGCGCAGGGCGCATTCCCAGACGATAAGCACCCGCCAGCCCTGCTCGGCCAGCTTTTGCCGGTCACGGGCATCGCGCGCCACGTTGCCGGCGATCTTGTCCAGCCAGAACGCCGTCCGGGTGGCCGGCACCTTAAACAGGTAACAGTCATGGTGATGCCAGAAACAGCCGTGGGTAAAGATGACGCAACGGTAATCGGGTAAAGCGAAATCAGGGCGTCCCGGCAGCTCGCGATCCTGGGCAACAAAGGTGAATCCCGCCTGAGTCAACAGCGCCGCTATCCGCTTCTCGATCGCCGTATCGCGCGTGGCGATAGCCCGCATATTTTTACTGCGCGTGGCTTTATCGTGAACATCCGCCATCGTTATCACCCGCTTCGCGACGCGCCACCGCCTGAGCGATGCGCGGGGCCAGGAGCTTCGCCACCGCGGCGAAGACCGGAACCACCACCGAGTTGCCGAACTGACGATAGGCCTGGGTATCCGACACCGGGATGCGGAAACGCGCCCCCTGAGGCGATTCGAAACCCATCAACCGGGCGCACTCCCGCGGCGTCAACCGACGAGGACGCCGCTGTTGATTCTGCGGATCGTCAAAATGCGTCTCGCCCAGCGGCCGGTCCCAGCCGCGATCGACGAGAATTTCGGCGCCATCTTTATAGTAGCGGGCGGAGAGCGTCCGGGCCACGCTGTGGGGATTGGCGGGGTCCACCAGGCCATAACCAAAGCCATTGCCCCGCGCCTGATGTTTGCGGGCATATCGATAAAGATATTTCCACAGTACCGGCGTGAGGATAAATTTGGCATCCACCGTCGGCTCCAGCAGCTCGCCAAATGTTGGCCGAACCGCCGGATACAGCGCCGCGATATCGCGCAGCGTAAACCCCTCGTGCAGCTGCAGATCGCGGCGGAAGCCCACCAGCACGATGCGCTCCCGGTGCTGCGGTAAGAAATGGCGCCCGTCGATCACCTTCGGATCGTCCGGCCCGCTATGCCCGGCGTCAGCGACCTCATACCCCAGCTCATCCAGCGTCTGCATGATGATGCGGAAGGTCCGCCCCTGATCGTGGCTTTTGAGATTTTTAACATTCTCCAGCACAAAGATCGCCGGCTGACGGGCGGCGATAATTCTCACTACATCAAAAAACAGCGTCCCCTGGGTTTCGCAGGCAAAGCCGTGGGCGCGACCCATGGCATTTTTTTTCGACACGCCGGCGAGTGAGAAAGGCTGGCAGGGAAAGCCGGCCAGCAGCACATCATGCTGCGGGATAGTCTCGCGGATATGCTGCGCCGCCTCGTCATCGCTAACGTCGGGGCGATGGCTGAGGGTGATATCGCGAATATCTTCATTGAAACGGTGTTGCTGCGGATCACAATACCAGTTGGCCTTATAGGTGCGCACCGCATGCTTGTTCCACTCGCTGGTAAAGACGCACTGCCCGCCGATAGCTTCAAAACCGCTGCGGATCCCGCCGATACCGGCAAACAGATCGACAAAACGGAATCCATAGTGCGGATGATGGGCCGGCGGCGACGGCAGCAGCGTCGCCAGATGAGCGACCTCCTGCGGACGCAAACGCGCTGCCGCGCGGCTGAGGGCCGCCACGCGCTTGAGGATCGCCGCGCTCCAGTGCTGCTCCCCGACGCTCACCAGTTCGGCGACCAGCGTTTTTACATCGTAGATCGTCATCAGCTGGCGCAGCAGCGCCTGAGCCTCTTCACCGGCCTGTTCCGTCAATGACAACGACCTGTTTTCCTTGCTTAACTTTTGTGGCATATCCTCAACCAGCGCGGACGATTTTTGCAGAGAGTACCATAAATCACTGGTCGGTTGACGGCTGCGGTGCAAAGCGGCGTAAAACCGCCTCATCCAGCGCCAGGGGTTCCCCCTTCAGCTCCGCGCTGATCTTGGCCATAAACTCGACGAGGAAGCGCGCATTATGCTGCGCCATAGCCCTTCCTCCGGCGGTCTGCATGGTTTCCGGCAGGCGCAGGAGCTTGCACTGGAAATGGTCGAGGGCATATTTTCTGTCATCCAGCGCTCGCCGGTCGGCGAAAGGATCGTCGGCATCAAACAGAATGGTGTTCAGGGCGCCGGCGACGGCGAAGACCCGCGCCAGGCCTATCGCCCCCAGCGACTCGAGACGGTCGGCGTCCTGGACGATTTTCGCCTCCAGCGTGCGCGGCGGGGTCGCCGCGCTGAAGCTGTGCGCCTCAATAGCGTGGCTGACCGCCGCATACCGGTCTGCGGGAAAATCGGCAAACGACGACTGCAAAATAGCCAGGGTTTTCTCGGCAGCCATCATCGAGGAGCGGCTTCGCTCCGGATGATTTTTAGGCAGACTGACAATGTCATGAAAATAGCAGGCCGTGAGAAGCACCAGCCCGTCGACCTCCTCCTCCCCGGCGGCCAGCCGGGTGGCGGTGGCCCAGACGCGACGAAAATGGGACAGATCGTGCGCCGCATCCTCCCGGGCGTGGTGCGTCAGTATCCAGTGCTCAAATCGCTGCTGCCAGTCAACCAGGTTCATAGGCGTTCCTTTATCTGTAGGTCAGCCTCGAGCATAGCAACTTTACGACCGATGATCCCGCCCGCTTCCGGAGGGCCGTGTATACCAGACGACAGCGCCGAGGATCGCGCCAATGCCGGCGAGCACCAGCATTCCCAGCAGGGCGCCAAGCCATTTCCCTGCCATGGTGCCAAAGTCGCCCTCCGCACTGGCGCCGGGGACACTGTGAATTTTTCCCACCACCCACCAGTAACGCACAATGACCCAGACACAATATCCGCAAAAGGCATACAACGCCCATAGCGCAAGTTTGCCGCCCGGGCTGCGTTTTGCCTGCTCTTCCATCTCATTCCTCTCCGTGACAAATCATACTACCGCCACTCAAAAACGTGACACTCATCACATTATACCGCCATGCTGCGCCACAGGCAGCAGTTTCATCCTTGTCTTCTGCACCCACTTATCACTTATTCTGCCAATGGAAATACGCAGGGGTGATTTTTTTTATTCTTTACCCACGGGCTTAAACATTAACGACACCCAGCCATGCCGCGTAGTGTAATTATCAATCCGCCGGCGGAATTGACTAATAAATTATATTTAAAGGCTGAATAACCAGCTCACTGTAAATTAATACAAATAATTTCATTCAGTTAACCACGATCGCAACACAGCAACATAACCTATTGCTATACAAAAAAATAATCATTAAAACAGATTCATTTAAATTTAATATAATGAACCACATAGAAATATTTTGTAATATCTTACATTATTTATTTACATATTTTATTTTAAATAAAAATGAACTTAGTCGTTAGTATCTGACAGGCATTCCGGAGGGATTGTCATAATTCACAGAAATTATTATTAAAAGGGAATATATAATGAAAAGAAAAGTACTGGCACTCATGGTACCGGCATTACTCATGGTCAATGCCGTTAATGCTGCAGAAATTTATAACAACAACGCCAACAAACTGGACCTTTATGGGAAAGTCGCCGGCCTGCGTTACTTCTCTGACGACACCAGCGAGGACGGCGACCAGACCTATGCTCGCTTAGGCATCAAAGGCGAAACGCAGATCGCTTCCGAGTTAACCGGCTACGGTCAGTGGGAATACAATGTCAAAGCGAACACCAGCGAAGGAGAAGGCGCGAATTCATGGACTCGTCTGGCCTTCGCCGGTCTGAAGTTTGCTGACTATGGCTCACTGGACTATGGCCGTAACTACGGCGTAGTGTACGACATCGAATCCTGGACTGATATGCTGCCGGAATTCGGCGGCGATACCTACACTCAGACCGACGTTTACATGACCGGCCGCACCAACGGGGTGGCCACCTACCGTAACAGCGATTTCTTCGGCCTCGTCGACGGCCTGCATTTCGCCCTGCAGTATCAGGGGAATAATGAAAACGCCGGTTCTGGCGAAGGCACAAACAACGGCGGCGCTCGTAAACTGGCGCGGGAAAATGGCGACGGGTTTGGTATCTCCAGCTACTACGATCTCGATATGGGCATCAGCTTCGGGGCCGCCTACTCGGCTTCCGACCGTACCCATAACCAGCTGGCGGCAGCACGCAGCAGCCATATTTACGCTAACGGTGATAAAGCCGAGGCCTGGACCGTCGGCGCAAAATATGACGCCAACAACATCTATCTGGCCGCCATGTATGCGGAAACCCGCAACATGACCTTCTACGGCAACGGCGCTATTGCCAACAAGACGCAGAACTTTGAAGTCGTCGCCCAGTACCAGTTCGATGAGTATAATTTACCGCTGCGTCCATCCGTGGCCTATCTGCAATCGAAGGGGAAAGATCTTTACAACTACTCTCGCTATAGCGACAAGGATCTGGTCAAGTATGTCGACATCGGCATGACCTACTACTTCAATAAGAATATGTCCACCTATGTGGATTACAAAATCAACCTGCTGGATGAAGACGACCGCTTCTACCGCAACAACGGTATCTCGACCGATGATATCGTGGCCCTCGGTCTCGTTTACCAGTTCTGATCCCCATCAAAGCCCGCGCTCAGCGGGCTTTTTCTTGTTCCCGCTCCGTTGAGATCACTCTTTTCAACATTGCCGCTTTCCAGGCGTACCTTCCCTCTTTATGATGCGTTTAAGCTCGTTCGGGCAAATTGCGGCGGTAAGACCACAAAAGGACAAGGCGCACTACCGCGTCTTTACGCTGAAACCAGGACGATGATGATGGCGATACCCCAGCGCAGGCGTTATACCTGAAGCTAACGGTGTTATTGAAGGGGAATGGTCAGAGAAAGAATAGTTGGCGGAGAGAGGGGGATTTGAACCCCCGGTAGAGTTGCCCCTACTCCGGTTTTCGAGACCGGACTGCTTTTCTTTAAAAACAGATAGTTAACTATTTTTCTGAGAAAATACCTCAAATTTCACACACAACCTTTTCAATAAGTTAGCCATCTTCAAAACTTCATTTTCTCATGAAATTTTTGACATTAGCCCTTAATGATTGGCTGGGAATACTTTAGCCTCTGAATGAAGTTGCGAGCGCCTTTCCAGTATCGAATGGCGCTACTTTACCAGCATGTTTTTATAGGCTCTTCATCCAGGGGTAAGGATGAAATTTAGGTGCGCACCACTTTTCATATAACTGGATAATCATCATCATCCTTCCCTATCCGGTTAATAACGAATGTCACTATTCCTAACACTACCACGTCGTCGAGTGCTTCGCCTTCCAATGCCTCACCATCCCGAGTAATAAACGCCTTCCCCATAACTTTCGCAAAATCTGTACCGCCGGAGTACTGGATCAATACCGTGTCCTGCTGCTTTGGTTTAACGGAGAAATCAACCACGGCATAACCGGTTTCTGTTTGTACGATCCGAGTATTAGGGCCAGTACCGCAGAGTTTATCGACGGTCAGACGCCCTTCTACATAGTCTGCTGCTGGCGACGGAAACCCCACGTTATAGCCCTCCGTTCGGGTTGTATAACTGGAACGTTCTTTCATCTCCTTCCTGCGTTGAGACATCCCGGAATGTCGTCACATAGTGCTCTATCCACTGGTTAGCCTGGCGCGGTGACCATATCCAGTTAACTTTTGCGAGTTCCCGGATAAAACCGGACGTTGTCACGGTGCGACGGCCATTAGGATCAATGACAATTGCCTGACGCCAGGCTATTTCGATATCTGAGTTTCGCGGCATAATTTCACCTCCTTAAATACTGTTTTTATATACAGTAGATTCATTGGGAGATCTGATCAATACAGGTTCCAGCTATCGATCAGGCGCACCGACGCAACATAATGATTATTCAGAAGCAGGCAGGTACTTGTAGATAGTTTTCACGTCTACACCTATCACATCGGCTACCTGCTGCCTGGTAGCGCCGTTCTCCAGCATTCTGCGGCATCGCTCCACAACCTCAGTGGTCATTACCCGGCGGCGTCCGCCTACTCTCCCCTGCTCTCTCGCTGCGGCTAAACCGGCTCGGGTACGCTCGACGATCAGCTCGCGCTCCATTTCCGCCAGGGCGCTCATGACGTGGAAGAAAAAGCGGCCTGCTGGCGTACTGGTATCGATGCTGTCGGTCAGACTGCGGAAATTCACCCCGCGCGCCTGCAACTCCGACACGAGCGTAATCAGATCGCGTACGCTGCGGCCAAGCCGATCCAGCTTCCAGACCACCAGCACATCCCCCGGACGGAGCCGCCGCAGCGCTCGCTTTAACCCTGGCCGCCGGGCATTTTTCCCGCTGGCCATATCCTCAAAAACCAGCTCACATTCTGCGCGGATCAGCGCGTTTTTCTGTAAATCGAGGTTTTGATCCCCGGTTGAGACCCTCGCATAGCCAATCAGCACTATCTAACTCCTTGAAATAGCTGATTGTAAAAAGCCGCGGCCATTCGCTCAAACCCTCGTTTGGGCGAACGCCTTTTTTTGGAGCAAAAAACATGGCCTTTGATCCGCCACTTGGGAGCACGTCGCCCGCGGTGCTGCTCGATAACGCCACGCGCTTTGACGAACTTGTTAACGGGCCAGCGGGCACCGTTCCCGACCGTGCCGGGCAACCGCTGGACACCTGGCGCCAGATCGTGACGATGATGCTTGCTGCTGTCACTGATGCGCAGAACAGCATTACCGCTATTGGGCTCCCCTTTAATACGCTCTCTGATGCTCAGGCTGCAGTAGCTGCTGGAAAAATACCAGATGGCTCCGTGACATGGGTTAGAACTACGGACAGCGCTGCCCTTGCGGATGAGTACAAAAACATAAATGGGGTTCTGACGGCTACCGGACGTCGGATGCCTTCTCAGGATGCCGTGGACGCACTTTCGCGTCAGTTACTGGATTCGATTGTTACCGGAGATGTACCAGGGTTCTGGCTGGCACTGAAAGACTCTGCTGGCTGGATTTCATGGGGAGTGGATGATCAGGGGGGATTTGGATCACGGGCTGCTTACCTCGGGACAGACAATATTCTGGCGGGAAATATCAAAATCCTGTTTACCGATGATGTCGGATTACGGTTTCAGGACCCCGAGGGATTCTATATCGATGTGCTGGATAATTTCGGACGCTATCTGTTGGGAGATTCCGGCGGCGGTTCTTCACCTGTTGACGAAGTCAGCATTCTGGATTTGAAAAATAAAGCTTACGCGGCGGAAGTTTCGCGGCGCGTACTGACACGGCTGAAATTTCCGACTGAGGCGTATAACCATTTTTTGATGGAGTGTCAGAGCCTTGGTATGGGGTATATGAGCTGGCCGGTTGTCAGCAAAACGCCTAAATATGATTCGCTAATGCTGGGGAAGTCTGTTCGTCCGGCGAGCACGACGAACAATGCGTTTGTTCCCCTGGGCGTAAATGCGTGGCAACCTCTGCGGGCAGTTGTACAGTCAGTCTCTGGCAGCGCCATTCTGTCCGATGCGGAGCAACTCGCGCTGGCTCGAAGCGCGGTTAATGAAGGGGAGAGTCCGATCGTTGGCGCGGTGAACGGATTCAGACGACACTTCCTTGAGGCGCACTGTCTGAGTGCTGACCCTGGTCGACTGTTTGTCGCCTCCACGGTCGGCGTGTCCGGCCAGTCAATTGCCAGCCTGATGGACGATACCAAATATTTTAATCGTGTCGTTGAATGCGTAACGAAGGCAAAGGCCCTGGCTGACAGCGAAGGGAAAACCTATTCGGTTACCGGGGTCGATTTCGTTCAGGGACAACGCGACTATGATGACGGAACGCCTAAAGCCACATATAAATCGCAACTGGGGCAACTCTACAACAAAATCAATAATACAATTCGTGGGATCACCGGCCAGAAAGACAATCCAGCCTGGTTTATTTCTCAGACGGGATACACCTACAGTCCTAATCCAGCCACGCAGCCGGTGAACGCTGTCGAGCTTTGGGTGGGAATGGCGCAATGGGAGTTTTGTCAGGAAACACCAAACTGTTTCCTCATTGGGCCGGACTATCAGTTGCCGGATAAAGGCGGCCATCTGATGACGAACGGCAGTCGCTGGCTGGGTTGTTATTTTGCCAAAGCAAAAGATCGTGTACTGAATCAGCGGCGTCCATTCCAGCCACTCGCTCCCACGGGTATTACCTGTGCAGGTTCAGATTTTCTGTTGAGTTACTACGTCGATCATCCACCTTTAAAATTTACCAGCCCGTTCAGGAACGGAACCAGAACCCCCATCACTAATAGCGGATTTCGCGCCTGGCATATGATTGATGCCGATCCGTCAGGCATAGGGACAGAACTGAATATCACCAGCGTTGCTGTTGCAGCCGACACGGTTATTCGCCTGACATGCGATACAGAGCCGCAGGGGAAAGTCCGGGTGGCCTATGCAACACGCCCCCAGTATGGGCAGGGTATGGTAACCGATTCTGATAATTACGTACCGGATGAAGTGTACGAATATGACCCGCAGTTCACCCAGTGGCCGGAAGAGAATATTCCGGAGCTGATCGGCAAACCCTATCCGATGGAAAACTGGTCTATTGCCTTTTCCATGACCTTCACTAAGGATGAATAAATGAGCCTGGCAATTCAGAAAGATGTCGATTTTTCTGCGGTGGCTACCGGATATTTACCTCCGGTAACTGCAGGCGTGGAGTACTTCAATTTTTTTAACAGCGAAGACTCGCTGACACGCAACCTGATTCCCAACAAGCCGACTCCTGCAAAGAACGGGAGTCCGCTCTTTAACACCAACGGACAAAGCTTCCTGCTGACCAACCTGCTTAATTTCATCAATACCGGGATAAAACTGACTGATGAAATGACCATTATTACGGTGGCAGAACCAACCGGCGCGGATGGTAATTTCCCGACCTGGTCCACTACAGGTTCGCCGATTACAAATGGAGGGAGTTTCACGTCACAATCATTTATGCGTCAGAGCGCCACCACGCGAAACCCAACGCTGTCGCTGAGTTATTCCACTGATGGTTTCATCACCCGACAGAACCTGTCTTATGGGGTATCGTCGGGTGTTGATAATATCAGGCTCCGCGCCATAGCATCGGCATTCAGTCAAACAGCAAAAACGTCCAGCCTTTATGATCTGACGAATAATAAAAATGGCCAGGCGCCTTTGCCAGCAAATGGTGTTTATGGAAAGGCAGGTAATATCCTGTTGGGATCGCATTACAACGCCGCAGAGAGCTCACAGGGTAATCTTTACGCGGCCGCGATTTACAGCCGTATGCTCTCAACAACTGAGATCAATCAGGTATATGCTGCGTTAAAGGCTTATTACTCAAAGCGTGGCATATCTGCATGATCTTATTCTTAAAAAAAAGAAATAGCTGGAAATGCCAGGAATTTTCCTAGAGCATATTGCTGTGCGCAAAGACGCACACAGCAATAATGTCATTTATCATCTTTCCCCCGGCGTGCCTCCGGGGGACATTTTTCTATCTGTTTGTTAAAACACGAAAAACGGCATCTTTGATTAGATAACCCCCAGTTGCCGGATCCGGGTGAATGCCATCCTCGGCAAACCAGGAATGAACCGAGCCATAGGCATAATCTGCCGGATTATCTCCAAAAATGTACTGCAGGTTTATAAATGCACAGCCAAGCTCGGCAGTGACGGAACGGGCCCGTTTTGCCATTGTTGCCATTGTTGTCGGGTTATCTGTGCGCTCATTCTCGCAGGGCATAACGAACAGGATATCTGCACCCGGCAAAGCCGCTCGAATGCGTGCAATGAACGAGCGGAGGTTATTCTCGAAAGCCGTCGCTCCTCCCGTAATTCTCTGGTCGTTTGTGCCTGTCAGAATGATTACTGTGTCGAGCGCCAGCTCCGTCAGCGCCTTCGCAAAATCACCCGCATCCATTGTTAGCCAGCTGGCGAGGCTTGAACCGGATGCACCAAGCTTATGAACACGTACACCTGCCCCAGTTGCCAGGGGATTTAGTCCGCAGAGCGAAACGGTACCGGACACGTTCTCAATGTTGAGCACGTTCGACGCATTTACTGTAGCCGGTGGGTTAATATTAACAAACTGCAGCCCGCTACCTTGTACGTTGAGCGTCGTCCATGCCCCTCCATCCCAGTTATATCGAATAACACCGTCACCAGTACCCACATACCCAAGCCTGCACGTTGACCAGCCACCATCAGACGTGCCGGGAACAGTAGCTTTCAGCTTATCCCCTGGTGTGGATGACGTAACCACGGCAGTATCCGGAGAGCTGTTTGTGGGATTTTTAGTTCCGCTGTAGCTAAATAACCAGTTACCCGTCCATGTGAACAACGTTTTCAATACGTCTGAACTGCTCGGAGAAAACACATTGGCGTTAATTATGCTCTCTGAGGTTGCATGTCTTCCAAACGACGTCCATCCAACCCCCGATCCAGCGCCATACTTTGCTCTCAACGCCTTTGCTAATGGCTGTGAAAACCGGTTTGGCTGTGTTGGCCACGAGTCACCAAAGATACCGACGGTTAGAATGGTCGATGCTCCTGATTCCAGCTGGCTTAACTTCATACGACCAACACGGATTTGATGCGCTCTTTCCACATAGTCAGAAATAACTGCAGTGTTCGTCTGAGGTATCAGCAGTGGATCAAGCTGAACAGCATAGGGCTGGTAACCCGTCGCCTCGCTTCCCTTTTCAAACTGCATTGTGTTCAGAACCGTTTTGGCAACGGTCATTCTGATGTAAGCGGCACCTGTCGGTATTGTTAAAGTTCGGGGTGTTGCCGGAGATGTAGATGCCTGCTCACCTGACAAATAGTTTTTGTTTGCATCGTAATATGCAGTTTGATGAGCATAGTGTTGCGTATAGGTGTTCCCTGCAACAACCGGGATAAAATCTGAGGCATCATAAGTTACATTTGTCTTTATTGTGCCCGTTGAGGCATCAACATATGAATCAGGTGTCACCGCACTCTTATCGAAGAGGTTAACCCCAGGAACAAAAAAGGCGGCCTTTTCTACTGTCACCGCCTTTTTCTGTATCGCATCGGTCGAGACCGCTCCCGCGCTGAGAGGGACAGGATAAGGAGAAAGAGGACGTCCAGGAACAACCAGGTTAGCGGAAGCGTTTGCAGTAATCACGAACACAACAGCCAGCTCTACCAGTCCAGCGTTAGCCGTATTTTCCACCCGAATATCTAACCTGACTGCCCCGGCAGGAATAGTCAGCGTGTTTGTAAAACTGTTTACGCCCGTCGCAGTGGCATATTGCAATCCCTGGGTGCCAATCTGTGTACCAGACGTATCCCTGAAAACATAGGCCACGCGCCCGCCTGCGTTGGCATACCATGCAGTAACCCTCGTACTGATTACATCCCCCGCCTTCAAACCGCAATCAGCAAGCCATGCCGTTCTCGCTGCCACACCTCCCGCTGCTGGCCCCGCCACAATGGCCGGGAACCCCATCCTTGAATTTGTATTCGCCGCTGCTGTGATTGACCCCAGGGGGATATGTGTTTTCCCGCCAAGGGAAGGATAAAGAAGAAGCAATTCGCAAAGCGGATCAAACAACACATTAAGACCGCCAAAAACAGCCCTGATAATGGCGTCCACGGCCTGCTGGGAGGGCATTTTTCGGCCGGTTGGCTGTAGCGTCCCGGCGTTATTGATAACCTCAATTGCAAGCGCACTGTCATCCGGGCTGCGGTAATACGTGGTGCTTCCCACCGGAATATTCACGATATCCGCCTGCGCCGCCGCCAGCGTCATATATTGCTTGCTGAGCGGGATTAAAGTTTGATGGATACCGCGCCAGGTATACAGCAGTTCACCCGCACGGTCCGGAAAGGTTAATTCCGAGGACTGCATCAGTTGATCGAGACGCCGGACATTTTCCATAAAAATCTGAGGATCGGCGGTGCCCAGTGGCGGAATAAACTCGGCCATGTTTTTTGCTCCAAAAACGGCGTTCGCCCAAACGAGGGTTTGAGCGAAAGAAAAGTTGAAAGGGATTTTTTGG
>NZ_JBEAHS010000030.1:0-601 GCF_040062505.1 Klebsiella sp. JN_Kp127 | reverse complement strand
ACTGCTCTTTAACAATTTATCAGACAATCTGTGTGGGCACTCAAAGTGACATGGATTCTTAACGTCCTCGGACGAAAAATGAATACCAAGTCTCAAGAGTGAACACGTAATTCATTACGAAGTTTAATTCTTTGAGCATCAAACTTAAATTGAAGAGTTTGATCATGGCTCAGATTGAACGCTGGCGGCAGGCCTAACACATGCAAGTCGAGCGGTAGCACAGAGAGCTTGCTCTCGGGTGACGAGCGGCGGACGGGTGAGTAATGTCTGGGAAACTGCCTGATGGAGGGGGATAACTACTGGAAACGGTAGCTAATACCGCATAATGTCGCAAGACCAAAGTGGGGGACCTTCGGGCCTCATGCCATCAGATGTGCCCAGATGGGATTAGCTAGTAGGTGGGGTAACGGCTCACCTAGGCGACGATCCCTAGCTGGTCTGAGAGGATGACCAGCCACACTGGAACTGAGACACGGTCCAGACTCCTACGGGAGGCAGCAGTGGGGAATATTGCACAATGGGCGCAAGCCTGATGCAGCCATGCCGCGTGTGTGAAGAAGGCCTTCGGGTTGTAAAGCACTTTCAGCGGGGAGGAAGGCGA
>NZ_JBEAHS010000029.1:0-714 GCF_040062505.1 Klebsiella sp. JN_Kp127 | reverse complement strand
CGCCAAAACATCTTCGGCGTTGTAAGGTTAAGCCTCACGGTTCATTAGTACCGGTTAGCTCAACGCATCGCTGCGCTTACACACCCGGCCTATCAACGTCGTCGTCTTCAACGTTCCTTCAGGAGACTTAAAGTCTCAGGGAGAACTCATCTCGGGGCAAGTTTCGTGCTTAGATGCTTTCAGCACTTATCTCTTCCGCATTTAGCTACCGGGCAGTGCCATTGGCATGACAACCCGAACACCAGTGATGCGTCCACTCCGGTCCTCTCGTACTAGGAGCAGCCCCCCTCAATTCTCCAGCGCCCACGGCAGATAGGGACCGAACTGTCTCACGACGTTCTAAACCCAGCTCGCGTACCACTTTAAATGGCGAACAGCCATACCCTTGGGACCTACTTCAGCCCCAGGATGTGATGAGCCGACATCGAGGTGCCAAACACCGCCGTCGATATGAACTCTTGGGCGGTATCAGCCTGTTATCCCCGGAGTACCTTTTATCCGTTGAGCGATGGCCCTTCCATTCAGAACCACCGGATCACTATGACCTGCTTTCGCACCTGCTCGCGCCGTCACGCTCGCAGTCAAGCTAGCTTATGCCATTGCACTAACCTCCTGATGTCCGACCAGGATTAGCTAACCTTCGTGCTCCTCCGTTACGCTTTGGGAGGAGACCGCCCCAGTCAAACTACCCACCAGACACTGTCCGCAACCCCG
>NZ_JBEAHS010000027.1:0-1037 GCF_040062505.1 Klebsiella sp. JN_Kp127 | reverse complement strand
CTGGCTAAAACCTACGGTGGTTCCGCTCGCGCATTCGACCAGATCGATAACGCGCCGGAAGAAAAAGCTCGTGGTATCACCATCAACACCTCTCACGTTGAATATGACACCCCGACTCGCCACTACGCGCACGTAGACTGCCCGGGCCACGCCGACTATGTTAAAAACATGATCACCGGTGCTGCGCAGATGGACGGCGCGATCCTGGTTGTTGCTGCGACTGACGGCCCGATGCCGCAGACTCGTGAGCACATCCTGCTGGGTCGTCAGGTAGGCGTTCCGTACATCATCGTGTTCCTGAACAAATGCGACATGGTTGATGACGAAGAGCTGCTGGAACTGGTTGAGATGGAAGTTCGTGAACTGCTGTCTCAGTACGATTTCCCGGGCGACGACACTCCGATCGTTCGTGGTTCTGCTCTGAAAGCGCTGGAAGGCGACGCAGAGTGGGAAGCGAAAATCATCGAACTGGCTGGCCACCTGGATACCTATATCCCGGAACCAGAGCGTGCGATTGACAAGCCGTTCCTGCTGCCGATCGAAGACGTATTCTCCATCTCCGGTCGTGGTACCGTTGTTACCGGTCGTGTAGAGCGCGGTATCATCAAAGTGGGTGAAGAAGTTGAAATCGTTGGTATCAAAGAAACCGCGAAAACCACCTGTACTGGCGTTGAAATGTTCCGCAAACTGCTGGACGAAGGCCGTGCTGGTGAGAACGTAGGTGTTCTGCTGCGTGGTATCAAACGTGAAGAAATCGAACGTGGTCAGGTACTGGCTAAGCCGGGCACCATCAACCCGCACACCAAGTTCGAATCTGAAGTGTACATTCTGTCCAAAGACGAAGGCGGCCGTCATACTCCGTTCTTCAAAGGCTACCGTCCGCAGTTCTACTTCCGTACTACTGACGTGACTGGCACCATCGAACTGCCGGAAGGCGTAGAGATGGTAATGCCGGGCGACAACATCAAAATGGTTGTTACCCTGATCCACCCGATCGCGATGGACGATGGTCTGCGTTTCGCAATCCGTGAAGGCGG